>JAIRNB010000370.1 GCA_031258265.1 Treponema sp.
TCCTCGGCACAGACCCTGGAATTCCAGGCGGAAGACGAGGGAAGCTGGTATTTCAGCCTCATGGCCCAGGATAGGGCGGGGAACTGGTCCGGCATTGACCGGGTGGAGTATATCCGGGATGCCACCGCCCCCCCCGCCGTAACAATAGTCCCCCCCCGGACCGGCGCCGGGGGTTTCCTTCCCTCCAATACCTTTACCCTGCGCTGGCTTCCACCGGCGGCGCCGGATACCGCCGCCTATATCACGAATCTCCGGTATCTGGGGCCCCCCGATCCTTCCAATGCCGCGGAGAAGGGAATCGCGGGGAAAGGAATTGCGGGAGAAGAAATCGCAGAAATCGCGGAGAAAGGAATCGCGGGAAAAGAAACCGCGAAAATCGCGGGGGAGGAAATCGCGGGGGAAGGAATCGCCCCCCCCCACAGCCCGCCTTCGGCGGAACCCTTTGTTTCCTACGAAAACCTGGACGACGGCCGCTGGGAATTCAGCGTGGCCGCCGTGGACCACGCGGGGAACGCCGGCCCCCCCTCCCGGATCAGCTTTAAGACCAACAGGTACGTCCCCCATACCCGCGTCACCCTGGTGGAAACCGGACAAAACGGACAGGGAAGAACGGTACTCCGCATCCTGGGCCGGGGCTTTGCCCGGGACGGGAAGGTAAGCCGGATCTTCCTGGACAGGGACGGCCAGGCCCCCTTCGACCGGGAGTATTTTTTTTCCCGGGGAGATTACCAGGTCCCCTCGGACCGGGAAATCGCGGAACTCCGCATCGGCGGCGTAGAAAGCGGCCGGTACCGCCTGGGGCTGGAACACCCCCTGCGGGGAATCTCCCTGGCGGAGGACCCCCTTAGCCTGGAGGCCGAACCCCCCAGCCCCGGCAGCCCCTCCCGGACCTGGACGCCCTCCTGGCGGATCCGGGAAGATCGGCCCATCGTCATAGATACCGCGGTCCTGCTCATAGCCGCCGTTCTGATCCTCTGTTTTGCCGGTATCCTTGCCGCCCTCCGGGGCATTTACCATGCCATAGCCGATTCCCGGGCAGTCCGGACCGAAGTTCTCGCCCTGCTCAGAGGAGATTTTATGCCTGTCGAAAAGAAAAAGTACCTTCGCGGCGTTAAACGCCAGGGCCTGGGGCTCCGTTTCAAACTTGCCGCCTTCACTATCGTGCTGGTCCTCCTCGTGGTAGCCATGGTCTCCATCCCCCTGTACTACATGATGACCCGGACCCAGGAATCGACCCTCCTCAACGGCCTCAGAAGCCGTTCCCGGGTGCTTCTGGACGGCCTGGCCTCCAGCGTCCGGGCCTACCTCCCCGAAAAGAACATCCTCCAGTTGGGCTTCCTCCCCAACCAAATCGCCGCCATACCGGAGGCCCGGTACGTCACCATCACCGGCTATGACAGCACGGGACTAGCCTTTGATGACCATGTTTGGGCCACCAACGATCCGGATATCCTCTCCAAGATCGACACGAAGGAACTCCAGCCCGGCGTTTCCAGACTCCAGGACATCCTCAGCCCCCGGCTGGAAGAGATCAGCCGGGACTTGAACCGGGCCGCCAGGAGCCGGGTAGGGGACCTTTCCATGGCCATTTCCGGCCTCACCGCGGAAAGCCTCGCCATCTCCAACTCCCTGGACACGGAAAGCCGGCGCCGCTTTGCCGACATCCAGGTCAGCGTCCGCTCCCTGGAAACCCGCCTCACCGAAGGGCTGACGGAAATCAGCAGGGAAATCGGTTCCGAACCGGCCTTCCACACAGAGCGGATAGGCCGGCAGGGGGAACGCTTCATCTTCTTCAAACCCGTACTCTACCGCCAGGGCCGGGAAGACCTGTACTTCCGGGGCCTTATTCGGCTGGAAGTCTCCCTGGATTCTATCCGGGAACAGATCGCCCGGGATCAGGTAAGCCTCCTGCGGATCATCCTCCTCATAGCCCTGGCGGCCCTGACCATGGGGACCCTGGGAGCCCTGGCCCTCTCCACCCTGATCATCCGTCCCATCACCAGGCTAGTCAGCCATGTGGAGCAGATCCGGGATACCGGTGACAAATCAAAACTTGCCGGCCTGGAGATCAACATCAACACCCGCGATGAAATCGCCGTCCTGGGGGCCACCATCAACGACATGACCCACGGACTAGTCAAAGCCGCCATCGCCGCATCCGACCTCTCCATCGGAAAGGAAGTCCAGAAAAAATTCATCCCCCTGGAACTGGACAGCCAGGGAAACAAACTCAGCACCGGCTTTAAGGAGACCAAATACGCCGAATTCTTCGGCTACTACGAGGGAGCCAAGGGAGTATCCGGGGACTACTTCGACTACCAGGACCTGGACGGCCGCTACTTCGCCATCATCAAATGCGATGTCGCCGGAAAGGGAATCCCCGCCGCCCTCATCATGATCCAGGTAGCCACCATGTTTCTCAACTACTTCAAACAGTGGAAGCCCAGCGCCAGAGGTATGCACATAGAGGAGGTGGTCTACCAGATCAACGAGTTCATCGAAACCCTGGGTTTCAAGGGCCGTTTTGCCGCCTTTACCCTCTGCCTCCTGGATTCCCAAACCGGCATAGCCCGGTTATGCAA
>JAIRNB010000383.1 GCA_031258265.1 Treponema sp.
GGCGCATCCCCGCCTGTGGCGGGGACCGGGCTATCGCTGCAATCTTTTGGCTTCGCCAAAAGTATTTCCGCTCTATCCCTTGCGCAGGCCAAGAACAAACAACCGCAGGTTGTTTATTAGTCTACCGTGGCATGGCCTGGCCCGAAATGAGCAACCGTAGGTTGTTGGTCGAATAATGTGGCATGGCCTAGCGCCTCCGTATGCCCCCAAATTGAAAAATGCGCCCCAGCTTTAGCTGGGGCAGTGCGCGCAGTGCGCGCGCGCTTCGCTGTGCCTTGCATAGCTGCGTAAATGACTGCCCGGCGGAACGCCGGGCAGCCGGAAGGAAGGAGATTAGAAGAAGTTCTGGTAGCTCACCGCCCAGTTATCTTTCGAGTCCGCATACTGGTAATCAATTTTGATCTTTGAGTAATGCACCCCATCCCCATGACGGATAATATAGACTGGTTCAGTGCCATCAGATGCATACACCCCCATTCCCGAACTGTGGTAATATTGCTGTTTATTATAACTATAACCCGAAAAGGCGTTCTCTGCCGATAAACCATCTACCGTCCCTTCATTGTCATAACCCACATAACTCATCACGTTCAAAATCGTTTCCGCGGCACCACCCATTCCCGTGACATAGCGTTTTTGATCGGTGGTGTAATCGTCCCCCTTCTGATCGCCGATGGCCACCCCGGAAAGCTCGGTCTTATCGGTGTACCAGACTCCCCCCTGGCCGCCGGAATTCACTTTTTCAGCGGAAGCCCCACTGTTGGTAAAGATAAGCCTGGTCCGGGAAAAGGCGATGTCCCATTTATTGGAATTTATGTCATCCCCGATCACTTCCAGCCCGGTGCTGAGGGAGTAATATTTAATCCCATCGGCCGCAGCAAGGGACACCGATGGAAGTTCCTTCACTTCCCCACCGTAGTTTGGTCCAGGGGCCTCGGTCTTGCAGCCCAGGAACAGGGAAACAACGCAGACCAGAGCTATAAAAAAATAATGCCTCTGTTTCATAAGAAACTCCTTAATGTGGGGCCTTGGCCCCTAATTAACCGGCGCGACGCGCCGTTTGTATCCTAGAGAACGTACCTAATGCCCAGGGTAAAGGACTGGGCCGTATAGGGGCCCAGGGGATCGATAAGGCCGGTGATGTTGTCCACGGCGGTATAGACCGTAACATGGCGGCCAATACCCACAGAAAAATAAAAGTCCAGGATAAACCGGGGGTCGTACTGTACATCCGGGTCCCTCAGGGCGGAAAAAAACCTGCCCTGGAGGTAACTGCTGATCCCCGGTTTTTTTAGATCGATGCCGGCCTTTAGTTTTACTGTGTGGGCCGGCTGGGGATAGAATTCCGTATCTTCAGTACGGTCATAGGCGTAGAGCCAACTGTAACCGGCGGAAACATAGCCCTGTTTAAGAATTGTCAGCCGGCCTTCGCTGTCAAAACCGGCCCGGTATGAGCGGGCAATATTTTTGGTATTGTAGACCGCCCTACCCAGCAAGTCGGGGACTCCGGTATCCACATTGGCGATCTCATTAAACATTTCGCTGTAGTAAGTGTTGATCTGCCCAAAAAACAATCCGGTCTTTGAATATTCCAGGGCCAGGTTAAAGGCCAGGGCGTATTCAGGTTTCAACTGATCGTTTCCCTGGACCACCGGGTGGTTCGGGTTGTCGTCTTTAACCAGGTATAGGTCACTAAAATCCGGGGCCCGGTAGCCCAGTCCCGCTCCCCCCAGGACCCTGAAACCCGCGGGCAGGTGGTACATGGCGGAAAACTTGGGGGCCGCGGCAAAGCCGAACTGGGAACTCCGTTCCACCCGCAGGCCCCCCAGAATCGAATAAAGGCCGTCCTTATAACGTTCCCCCTGGATAAAAAAGGCTTCCTTGTCCACCGCCACGAAAGTACCGTTGTTACGGAGGTTGTATTTATCCATGGAGGCATAGGCCCCCTCCAGCCCCGCGCTGAGGAGCCAGTTGTCAAAACCCGCATATTCCCCCAGGGCTTCCAGGGCGGCGTAGTTTTCGTTTTCGTGGTTTGCCCCGGTGGTCCAGGTTTTCATAATACCGTTGTACGTGTCCTTGTCCCGCTGGTAGAAGTTGTCGTAAAACCGGAGGCTAAAGTAACTATCGGCCAGGGGGCTAAAGCCCGCTTCGATATACCCGTCGGCCCGGATGTAGTCCAGCCGGTTAAGTCCTCCCCGGGCGCTGACCTGCTCGTCACTACGCATGGCTAAGAAGGAGCCCCCCAGCTTCATCTCCACGGCATCCCCCAGGGGGAAGATCAGGTCCAGGCCCGCCTTACCCCGCAGGATCTTTGGCAGGACAGAGACGCTTTTCGTTTCGTTATAGTAAAAATCCGAACGGGAACCCTCGATGGAAAGGGAATTCCGCAGCGGTCCGATGGGAAAACCCAGGGAGGCGCTTAGGTTCTGTTCCCGGAAGGGACTAAAATCTTTTCGTTTTGCCTCCACGGGGGTATCGGGATCGTTGTAGGGCAGGAGGAAGCGGTTGGATACGGCGGTGGAAAGGGTAACTTTATCTTCCGGTTTTTTAGTAATGATGTTGATCACCCCGCCGATGCCGTCTGAACCGTAGAGGGCACTCTGGGGGCCCCGCACTATCTCTATCCGTTCCACATTCCCCAGGGGCAGGGTCTCCCCTTTAAGCCGGGAGGAGATTCTACCCACCACCCGGCGGCCGTCAATCAAAAAGAGGACCCGATCTTCCCCCATGCCCTGCATTTGGATGTAATCCCCCATGGCGTTACCGGTGAACATGAGGCCGTAATCCTCCAGCACATCCGAAAGGGTGACGGCGCTGGAATTCTCTATCTCCTCCCCGCTGATAAGCTCTGTGACCACCGGACTGTCGGCCAGCCGCTTTTCCCCCCGGGTACCGGTGACAGTGACTCCCTCAACTTCAAAAAATTCATCCCCGTAGTCTTCTTCTTCCTCCTGGGCTGCCAGGGGCAGGAACAGGGAGGAGAGCATGACAAGGATCATGATGATCTTTTTCATAGGGCCTCGCTTTGGCGGTATGTATTTATTGGCCAGCTGGTGAACGGATAAGAAAGAATCCCCCGGAGTAAGCCCACGGATAGGATTACAGTGTAGGAAAGGGGAGAAGTGTAGGGGGAAATATACTGATATATATGGGAGCCCTGTACCCTTACCGGGACTGGCGGAATCGGAGGAGGGGTGAACTTATTCCTTATAGAGCTATGGAGGATACCCATGTAAACACCCCCGCCTCCAAAAGCTCCGGTCCCGTGCCGGAAAGCTTTCAGATAAGTTAGAACCTACGAACTAAGTTCTGGATATCTAACTATGCCGGTGAAATTTTGTCAAGCGATTTTTTAAAAAATTTCCACCGCGAAAAACAAGATGGCTTCCTGGAAAACGTTCTGTGATTTTAAAAGCCGCCGCGGTATATGTTTGACAAATAAAACATCTTTCTTTATCCTCATGGGAAACGCGGAGGTTCCGGTATGAAGTTAGTGCGGCTGATATTTGTCCCTGCCGGTTTTGTGTTCCTGGCCCTGGGGATCACGGGGATTGTCCTTCCCCTGCTGCCGGCCACACCGTTTTTACTGGCCGCCTCCTTTTGTTTTTTGCGGGGTTCGGAACGTTTCCACCGGCTGATCATGTCCAATCCCCATATTGGACCGCGAATCCGCCGTTTTAAGGAACAGGGCCTAAGTCTAAGGGAAAAAATCTCTATTTATGCGGTGGTCCTTGCCATGCTGCTGCCCGTCATTGTCATAAACCCCAGCATGCACCTTAAAATTGTTCTTACCGCGGTCCTCGTTGTAAAGGCTGTGGTGTTTATCGGGATAAGAACGGCAAAGGGGGATGGAGGGGCCGGGGATACGGGGGTTTCGCCGGAAAAAGAAAAAAACGGCTTGAGCGCCGTTCAATAAATTTGTTATATGCCGGCTGTGATGAGCCTCCGTGGGGCAAGCCCCCCAGAGGGCGGGGATGCGCCCGGATTCAAAGACAGAATTCCAGGCATAATTGGGTATTGGTTTCCCTGGTTACGAGAGGGATGATAGTTATACTGTCCAGGCATGTATGGGAGGTAATGTGGAAAATCAAAGTGGGGTTGGGCTTATTGTTTATTCCAGTAAGACCGGGAATACCCGGAAGCTGGCGGAGGGGATTCACCGGGCCCTGGGGGATGCGGGTTTTCCTGCCCGTATTGCGGCGGTGGAGGAAAAGCCGGATGCCGCCGGCGTTCCCTGGCTGCTGGCGGGATTTTGGGCGGATCGGGGGCACGCCGATGAAAAAACCCTGGCTTTTATCCGTTCCCTGGAGGCTTGCCGTATCGGGTTGTTTGGCACCCTGGGGGCCTATCCTGATTCGGAGCATGCCCGGGACCTGGCAAAAAAGACCGAGGCCCTGGCGGCGGAAAAAAATATCTGCATGGGTTCTTTTATGTGCCAGGGGAAGATCGATCCCGCCTTGCTGGAAAGATTCAAGAACCTTCCCCCGGACAATCCCCATGCCATGACGGAGGAACGGCGAAAGCGGCATGAGGAGGCGGCGAAACATCCCAACGACGACGACATTGCCGCCGCCGCCGCGGCTTTCCTGAAGATGCTCCAGGGCGCGAGGTTTACGCCTGTTTCCGGGACCGGGGCATGAGGAACCGGAGGGGGGGCCGGAAGACCGGTGTCCTGGTAGTATCGGTGTCGGTGTTTTTGTTCTTCCTCCTGGTCTACGGCCTGTGGGCCGGGACTGTAAAGATTCCGCCGGGGCAGATATTTTCCGTACTGCTGGGGAACGATTCGGAGAGTCCCGCGGCGAAGATTGTCCTGGGGATCCGCCTGCCCCGCCTGGTAATGGCTTTGCTGGCGGGGATGATGCTCTCCGGGGCAGGGACTATCTCCCAAGCGGTATTCCGTAATCCCCTGGCGGACCCTTATATCATCGGTATAAGTTCCGGCGCGGTGGCCGGGGCTGCCCTGGCCTTCATCCTTAATCTGCCGGATATTTGGTACGGCGTTTTTGCCTTTATTACTTCCATGGGCAGCGCCTTCCTCATCTTCAGCCTTTCCGCCAAAAAGGGAGGGGCGGATACGGCTTCCCTCCTCATTATTGGGGTGGCGATCTCCGCCTTTCTGGGGGCTTTGACCTCGTTCATGATGTATTTGGCGGGGCAGGACGCATACCGGGTAATGATCTGGACCATGGGCTACCTGGGTTCCGCCTCCTGGTTCCGGGTGGCCCTGCTCTCCGGCCCCCTGGTTCTGGGACTCCTGTACTTTTTCTACCACCGTCATGATGTGGACGCCCTGCTCCTGGGGGATGAGGAGGCCCATTCCCTGGGCATAAATGTGGGGGCTTTTAAGCGGCAGCTTTTGATTGTCGTCAGCCTGATGGCGGCCTTTTCCACCGCCTTTACGGGGATGATTGGCTTTGTGGGGCTCATTGTTCCCCACGCGGTGCGGCTTTGTATCGGGAACAGCCACGGCCGCCTTCTGCCCCTGGCGGCCTATACCGGGGGCGTTTTTCTGCTCCTCGCCGATACCCTGGCCAGAAGCGTCCTGGCGCCGGTGGAGGTTCCCATCGGGGTGGTGACGGCCTTTTTCGGCGCCCCCTTCTTCCTGTTCCTCGCCGCCGGCGGAGGGCAGGGTATGTTAAGGCGGGGAGGCTCCCGTGGGTCTTGAGGTAACAAAGCTGCGTTTTGGCTACCGGAACCGGCCGGTACTGCGGGATATTTCCCTGTCCCTGCGGTCCGGGGAATTTTTAGGTTTCCTGGGGCCCAACGGTTCGGGGAAATCGACCTTTCTTAAAAATCTGCTGGGTTTTCTAAAACCCTCCGGGGGCCGGATTGTTTTTTCCGGTTCCCCCCAGGGCTTTTCCTCCGAATTCCCCCGGAGCGAATGGGCCAGGCGGCTTGCCTTTGTACCCCAGAGTCCGGGGATCCGTTCTTCCCTTTCCGTGGGAGACCTGGTCCTTATGGGAAGGCTGCCCCACTTGAAGGATCGTTGGGCTGGTTACAGCAGGGAGGACCGCCGGATGGTAGGGGAGGCTTTACGGGTTCTGGGTATGGAAGATATGGCGGACCGGGATGTGATGAGTCTTTCCGGCGGGGAACTGCAAAAGGCGATTATCGGCCGCTGCCTGGTCCAGGAGGGGGATATTATTCTTCTGGACGAGGCGACATCCGGCCTGGACCTGAACCACACGATAGAAATTATGGAGCTTATGCGGAGGAAGGCGGACAGGGAGGCTAAGATCATTGTGGCGGTACTCCATGATCTTAATCTGGCGGCCCAGTACTGCGACCGGATCGTCCTTCTTAAAGACGGGAAGCTTCGCTACCAGGGGCTTCCTTCGGTTATCTTGACCGAAAACGTGGTGGAGGAAATTTACGGCGTCCGGGCGGCGGTAAAAATTGACGAAGACGGACGGCCCTATGTACTGCCCCGGCGGATCCGCCGGGAACGGGAGGAGGAAGAAGCCGGTGTTTCCTGAGAGATACCGTTCCCACCATGACGGGGAACGTTGTTTGGATACCCTGTTGGGAAGGTCCAGGGGGAAACAGCTCCTCGGCCTTCTGACGGCGGGAGGCTGGGGGGCAGTGGAGGCGAAGCTGAGAGAATCTCCGCCGGGGGAGGGTTCCCCCCGGGGAATATACATCCATGTTCCCCACTGCGACCGGATTTGCAGTTTCTGCAATCTTAACCGGAGCGAGCGGAAGGGCGCCGATCTTGACGCCTATACGGCCTATCTTGTTGGTGAAATTGAAATGTACGGCCGCCAACCCTATGTCCGGGGACAGCCCTTTGACGCGGTATACTTTGGCGGCGGTACTCCCACCGTGCTGAGCGCCGAACAGTTTTCCCTGGTCCTTAAAGCCCTGCGGGATAATATTCCGTTGAGGGATGACTGTGAGATCTCGGTGGAATCGACCCTCCACAACCTGAGCTTGGAAAAGGCGGCGGTCCTGGAACGGGGAGGGGTGAACCGCTTTAGTATTGGTATTCAGACCTTTTCCGATCGGGGCAGGGAGACCCTGGGGAGGACCGGGGACGGAACAAAAGCCCTGGACCAGCTCCGCGCCTTCCGCGCCGCTTTTGGGGGAATCCTCTGCCTTGACATTATCTACAGTTACCCCGGCGAAAAACCGGAGGAGGTTTCCTTTGACGCGGAGTGCTGTGCCGTTCTACCGGCGGACAGCGTAAGTTTCTACTCCCTGATGATCTACCCCGGTTCAAAATTGGGGAAGGCTATTGAGTCGGGGGCGGTAACGTTTAATCGGAATATCGAATCCGACAGAGAACGGCACCACATTTTTTACCGGGAACTCCGCCGCCGGGGATTTGATCTGCTTGAACTTTCCAAACTTGCCCGGCCTGGCCGGGACCGTTACCGGTATATCCGCGTCCGCTACGACAATGGCGATATTATTCCCATTGGCGCCGGGGCGGGGGGAAATATCGCCGGTATCCCGGTTTATTCCATGGCCCCGGGAAAACGTTTTGTTTCCAGTCCCAATCCCCGCTACGAAAAGTACCACAAAATTTTGGGGTATTTACAGTTTGGTCTTTACGACCCGGAGCGGATTACCGGGGAACTGGATGAAGGGGCAAAGAAGGCGGTGAAGGAACGGATACGCTATTACCATGACCAGGGCTTGCTGGAAGAAACGGCCCCCGGAGCCCCCTTAGTCCTGAGCGCCGATGGGGTGTTCTGGGGTAACAATATTGCGGTGGATATATTGAGCGCCGCCATAAGGGCGGAGGGGCCCGCCGCGGCAAAACATCAGAGGGAGAAATTATGACCGTCAAAATTAAAAAGTCCTTTGTGAAAGCCCTCCCCAGGGGGAGCTTCATATTGCTCTGCCTGTTCCTGGTCTTTCCGGCCCTGGCATTCTGCGGGAAGGGAGAAAAGCGGGCCGCTGGGGAAAACGGGGTAAATGGAAATGGAGCGGGAGGAAACGCGGCGAGTGGGAAGGCGGGGAACAACACCGGGGCCGTCCCGGTGGAAAGGCCGGAACTCTACTGGACCATCGTACAGGAGGGGGGAACCGGCTTTGTCCGCGACAAGAACGGTTTTTCCGTTCCCCTTAGGACTTATGAACGGATCGTCCTGATTTCCCCCGGCGCGGTGGAAAGCTTCTACCTTATCGGCGCGGAAGACCGTATCGCCGCCGTCTCATCGAGCAGGGACCCGGTGTGGCCCGAAGAAAAGACGGCCCTTTTGCCGAGCATCGGCAACGCGGCGCGGCCCAACATGGAGGCCATTGTCGCCCTGGAACCGGACCTTGTTATCGGGAATGCCATGTCGGTTTCTCTGGCCGCCGATCTGGCCTCCCGGGGCTATGCGGTTCTGGTCCACGGCGCCGATTCTATGGCGGAGATATTTAACAACACCCGGATCATTGGCCGCTTTACGGGGAAGGATGACGCGGCGGAGCGGCTGATACAGGAAAAAGAGGGACGGCTGGAAAACCTCCGCCGGGAACTGGCGGAACGGCCCCTGACTTACAAAGGAACCCCCCTCAAGGGGGCTTTCCTCTATTCCACCAGTCCCATCATGGCCTTTACCGAAAGCTCCCTGCCGGGGGAAATTCTCTCTATCCTGGGGCTTGCCAACATCGCCGCGGGGCTCAACGCCGCCCAGCCGATTCTCTCCCCTGAGTACATCCTGGCCCAGGACCCGGATTTTCTCTTTGGCTCCATGGCTATCACCAAGGCAGAGGACATTCTGGGCGCCGATTCGGTGATACTCCAAACCAGGGCGGGGCGGGAAAGGAACATCAGATTCGTCCCCTCTTCCCTGTTTCTCCGTACCTCTCCCCGGATTGTGGAGGGCCTGTTGGATATGTACGGGGAACTGGCGGGCTTTTCGGACCGTTGACGGGGGAACATGGCCGGTATTGCCGTTCAAGGCCGCCTGAGTCCCCGGCCCGGCAATTTTGGGGCATAGGGCGGCGTTATGCGTAGCCACATTGGTTTAATTAACAAGCTACGGCTTATTTCCCGGAGTTTCGCTTCGCGAAACTCCCGCAGCCGCACTCAGCTAAAGCTTGGCCCGCATTAGTTCAACACTGGGGAATTTTCTGGCGCTATGCGGTTCTACGTTAGTTTAATATACAGCCTAGCCGGCAGGGGCGAAGTAATTGCCCTGGTAAGGGGCGTTAAGGAAAAAATGTAACACCCGCCCGGCGCACGGCAACTGTATTTATCTCGGCCAAAAGCAAGGGCGTCTTTAGGCGGGCGGGCGCG
>JAIRNB010000392.1 GCA_031258265.1 Treponema sp.
TTGAAATTTTCCCAATTTTCTGACTTAAATCAAGTTTCATGTTTTGTAATTCCTTATAATATAAGGAATTAGGATTTTGAGCCGCCCGAGGATCGAACTCAGGACCCGCAGATTAAGAGTCTGCTGCTCTACCAGCTGAGCTAGCGGCCCGGTAAGGCTATTCATAGCCTGTACGGAATTTTTTGTCAAGGCGGGCCGCGGGCCGCGGCGGACGGAGGCCGGGACGGCCCCATGCTAAATTGCCATGAAATATATGACGATATATAATTAGAATCAATTTGGAATAGCGGCATCGTTTGTTTTCAAAAAACGGTTCTTCCGGGAGGGCGCTGAATCGTGGGAAGGGTTATCGTTTTGGTGGTTCTTATCCTGGCCTTGGCGGGGGGCGGAATCGTCTGGTTTGATTATCTAAACGTTATTGACGCGAAGACCGTGCTGGCTCCGGTCTACCGTCTTATTGGCCGGGAGGGCCGGACCCAGGTTAAGGCCGATCCCGGTGAACTTATCTCCCTGGATGCCGAAAGGCTGGCCATACGGCTGGAAGCCCTGGATCTGCGGAGCCGGGAGCTGGACAACCGGGAGCAGGAGATTCAGGCCCGGTATGGGGAGATCGAGCAGATGGCCCAGGAACTCGAATCCCGGCAAAAGGCCCTGGATGACCGGGAAAACTCTTTCAATGCCGCGATCCGGGAGACTGAAACCAAGGACAGGCTTGTCGAACAGAATGCCCGGTATTTGACCGGTATGGAGCCGAAGCAGGCGGTGGGGATTCTCATCGCCATGGACGATCAGGACGCCATTGATGTGATTCGGAAGGCCGAAGAAATAGCCCAGGCGGAGGGGACTACCTCTATCGTTTCCTACTGGTTCTCCCAGATGCCCGCCCAGCGGGCCGCCGAGCTTCAACGCAAGATGGCCAACCGGCCCCCCAGCCTGAACTAAAGATTAAGGGTCTGGTTTAATACCCCGTCGTAAGCGCAGCTTGCGCGCTCTGCTCCGCGGAGGCTCATGAGCCCGGATTCCAAAACAAGGTCCACCGGTTTAACGGTGCCTGCCCCCTCTCATAAAATAAAACAATCCTTTTTCGAACAAGTCTAATGCCTTAACCGGGAAAGCCGAAATTAAATATAGGACTGCCGGGCAGAATGTCCTGTATATGGGCGCGGGTTCTGTTTTTCATAGGAGGCTTGGTGTTGATGGGTGTATCACTCCCGAATTCGGGGTTTCCCTTTGCCGGCGAGACGCGAATGGCCGGGGGCTTGGGGCAGTATTATGCCGCTTCCGGGGATTCTCCGCCGGCAGGGGGAGTGGAGGACAGGTCCCGGGATTTTGAGAAGGTTTTTGAGGAATTCCTGTCCGTAAACCGGCGGGAAGAACGGGAGAAGGAAGCCGCCGCCATTCAGGACCGGGAAATTCGGGGACGGGAAGAAGCCGGGCCCCAAACACAGGAGGCCCTTCCCCCGGAGAGCGCTTCCCCCTGGGGGCCTGAGTCCCCGAAGGGCCTTGATTCCCCCCGGAAAGCTGAAGTTCCGCGGGGCGCCGAAGCTCCTGGGGATCTTGAGGCCGCCGGGGAGAAGGATGCCGCCTGGCTGGCCGCCCTTCCGGCAGGCGGCGAAACCTTGGCGGATAGTTCCCGGTCCCCGCGCTTCGGAGATGCGCCAGAGGGGGAATCTAGGGAATTCCGGGAAGATGCCGGGGAATTTGTTCCGGAAGATTTTTTTTCGATAGGAAGCTTTGCCCCGTGGACATTCGGAAAATCCGGGGAATCCAGTCTTGAGGCCCGGGGCGGGACGCCGGAAACGGTAATGGCCGAAGAAGGGGGTCTTTCGGCGGAATTGACGGAGGGCCATACCGGGGGGGAAGGAATCCCCCGTTGGGAGAGGGCTTCCGGCTTTACGGTGAAGAAGGCTCCTGCCTTGAAAAATGGGGGCGGGGAGGGGACGGAATCCCCTGTAAGCGCCTTCCCCCAAAAGGCCATGGATGTCATGGAAGGGGGGCCGGAAGGGTCCCTTTTTGAAGATCCGGCGGTAGTCCGGGACGGGAAGATCCGGCCGGCTTTGGCTGAGCCCGGTGAAAGGGCCGGTGAAGTATGGCCCTTTGTTTCGCCGGGATATGAAGAAACGGGGGAAGAAACATCCCCGGTGATCCCGGCCCTGGTTCCGGGACCGGAACGGGAAACGGAAAAAAACCGGGAAGGCCGGGGGAGCGGCCGGCGCAAGCTGGAACTACGGGACTACCGGGAAAAGCCTTCGGCGGAATTATCTTTTAGCCTTAGCCCTGAATCCCCGGAGCAGTCCTCCGGCCAGTCTAAGATAGAAATACATCCAGAACTCCTTTCCCGGGATTTTATTCCGGCGGATATAAATGCCCGCGGGAGCGGGGAAAGGGCGGCCGGAAACGGGGGCCGGATTTTTGAGGACATGCTGGCCCGGGAACTCCAGCAGAACCTTAATAGTGACATTGTACGTCATGCCCAACTGGTCCTCCGGGACAAGGGGGAGGGGCTTATCCGGCTGTCCCTGCGGCCGGAATCCCTGGGCAATGTAAAGATACGCCTGGAATTAACCGAAAACAAGATTGCGGGGCGTATCATCGTTGAAAGCGGTGAAGCCCTGCGGGCTTTTGAACGGGAAATTGCGTCCCTGGAACAGGCCTTTAAGGATTCAGGCTACGAAAGCGCGGAGCTTAGCGCCTTCCTGTCCCAGGATGGGCGGGACGGCGGCCGGGAGGAGGGTAAACCCTTTTATTCTCCCCGCTTTGCCCTGGACAGGGCCCGTTATGATGAAATAGTGGAAAGAATGGACACGTCCTTTTCGGGTTTATCCGAAAACGGTTTAGGGCCAGGGAATGGGCATATTCAAATCAACATGCTGATATAAGGAGCTTGGAGTATGGCGATTCAATCGGTGCTAAACGCGGGGGAACGGGCTGAACGGGAGCAGTTGGTCCGTGATCTGAACCTACAAATTAACAATGGAAGAGTCACCCAGCAAAAACTTGGACAGGACGATTTTCTTAAGATTCTTATTACCCAGCTTGCCCACCAGGACCCGACGGCCCCCATGGAGGACAAGGAATTTATCGCCCAGATGGCCCAGTTTTCCAGCCTGGAACAGATAACCGGTATGGCGGGGAATTTCGCCCGGCTTACGGAGATGCTGACCAGTACGGAGGCTTCCTCCGCCCTGGGTAAACCGGTGGAACTAAGCGTAGCGGTCCCCGGGGATGAAGAAGAGCGGGTTGTTCAGGGTCTGGTCCGGGCGGTTACCCGGGGCAGCGATCCCCAGGTTCTGGTGAACGGGACTTATTACGGCTGGGATCAGGTTACAAAGGTTTTTGAGTAAGGGGGATCGCCTTCCGGCGGCCTACTAACAGGAGAGATAGCGTTATGATGCGGTCATTGTTTTCCGGCGTATCGGGGCTTCAGAATCATCAGACCCGGATGGATGTGGTGGGTAATAATATTGCCAATATCAATACCACGGGTTTTAAGCGGAACCGGGTGAATTTTCAGGATATTCTGTACCAGCAGCTCCAGGGAGCGGCCCATCCCACCGAGGATTTAGGGGGGATAAACCCTAAGGAAGTGGGCCTGGGAATGAGTATTGCCTCGATTGATACCATCCACATCCAGGGAAGTCTTCAGACCACCGGGGTGGGGACGGATTTAGCGATCTCCGGGACCGGGTTTTTTGTTTTGCAGGATGGGAACAAGACCATGTATACCCGGGCCGGAGCCTTCAGCGTTGATGAAAGCGGCCTTATGGTGAATCCCGCTAACGGCATGAGGGTCCAGGGCTGGATGGCCCGGGAGGCGGGGGGAGAAACCTATGTCGATGTATCCCGCCAGGTGGAGGACCTTATTATCCCCGTGGGGGGTAAGGACCCCGCCAGGGCCACTACCACGGTGAATTTTGCCTGTAACCTGGACAAGCGGCTTGAGGAACTCCCGGAGAATCCTACGGAGGCCCAGATCAACCGGAGTACCTGGACAACGGCGATTAAGGTTTACGATTCTTTTGGCCAGGATCACAACCTCCAGGTACAGTTTACCAGGGTTCCCGGGGTAAATAACTCCTGGAACGCCACGGTTGTTGTGGATCCGGAAGGGGCGGATCCCACCAATACGGCGGTGGGTCTGGGGGAGGCGGCCCCCGCGCCGGGGGACCCGCCGGTCTTTACGGTAAACTTTTCCAACGACGGGACCCTGCTTTCCGCGGAAGACGGGGCGGGGAATGTTTCCGGCGCGGAAGACCAGGTATTGATGAACGTGGCCTTTGATGTGCTGGGGGCTACCGCCGGGGAAGACGGCGCGCCGGTGCGGCAGGAGTTTATTCTGAATCTGGGGACCGTGGGGGGAGTTTCCAATACCATTACCCAGTATTCGGAGGCCAGTTCTACCAAGGTGGTGGCCCAGGACGGCTATACCATGGGGTATCTGGATAATTTTAAGATAGACCGGAGCGGGACAATCACCGGGATCTATTCCAACGGGAACACCCGGATGTTGGGCCAGGTGGCCCTGGCAAGTTTTCCCAACCAGGGGGGCCTTGAGAAGGCCGGGGACAACAACTTTGTGGTGTCCAACAACTCCGGGGCCGCCAATATCGGGCCTTCGGGGATTGCCGGTAAGGGGGAGATTGTCTCCGGCGCTTTGGAAATGTCCAATGTGGACATGGCGGAGCAGTTTGTTGACATGATCGTTACCCAGCGGGGTTTCCAGGCTAATTCCCGGACTATCCAGACGGCGGATCAACTGCTCCAGGAAGTGTTGACCTTAAAACGGTAAGTTAAGTGAGCTTTTTCCAAAATCCGGTTAGTTTTGGAAGAAGCTTTTGGAAAGGCCGGGTAAGCCCTAAGCCGTATTGTTAATATACAGCTTTCGGCTTTCGCGCACTGGTGCGGCTAAAGCCGCACCGTATGGTTTAACTATGGGGCATTACTGGCGCTAGGCCATGCCGCGGTAGACTAATAAACAACCTGCGGTTGTTTGTTCTTGGCCTATCGCGCAAGGGATTGTAGGGGGCGCGAAGCGCGCCACCGCAGCCCCACCGGGGCGAGGAGGCCGGAGCGGAGCGGAGCCCCGAAAAGCCCGGTCCCCGGCTCATGGTTGTCGCGCAAGCGACAACCATGAGCCGGGGATGCGCCCAATCCAAATTTCCGTTATATTTTTTACGGAAACCGGGGGGGCCGGGCTTCCGGGGAGCCGGGTTTCGGGAGGGCCTCGATTCCCGATAGGATATGAAAGATGATTAAAGTAACCAGGCTGGATGGGATGGAGTATTACCTTAATCCCCACCAGATCGAATCCATCGAAATTCACCCCGATACCACCCTGGTTATGCTGACGG
>JAIRNB010000050.1 GCA_031258265.1 Treponema sp.
GTTAAATACATTTTTACTATTTTTCAGCTTTTATTTACCATACCCCTGATATTCAGCCTGTTTCCCCCTACCCGGGACCTGGCCTCCACCTTGTTCGGTTATATTTTTACCCCCTTCAAGAATATTGTGTATGGGGTCTTTGCCTATATTCCAAATCTTATTACCATAGCGGTTATTATCGTTGTTACCCGCTATGTGCTGCGGGGCTTGAAATTTTTCGCGGTTCAGGTTGAAAAGGGGAAGCTGGTGATCCCCGGGTTTTACGCCGATTGGGCAAACCCCACCTTTAATATTCTGCGGGTTTTGCTCTACGCCTTTACCGTGGCGATCATCTACCCCTACCTCCCCGGTTCGGATTCCCGGATATTCCAGGGGGTGTCGGTGCTGATAGGCGTTATTTTTTCTTTGGGTTCCAGTTCCGCCATCGGAAACCTGGTAGCCGGCCTGGTGGTTACCTACATGCGGCCCTTTAAGATTGGGGACCGGATAAAAGTTAACGATGTAACAGGATTTGTGGTGGAAAAGACTCTTATGGTGATCCGCCTTAAAACCCATAAGAACGAGTATGTCACCTTTCCTAATATAATGATCCTGAACAGCAGTATCGTTAATTACCATACCTCATCCGACGAGGATGAGGAGGGCTTGATCCTCAATACCACGATTACCTTTGGCTATGGGACCCCCTGGCAGACCGTACATAAAATCCTGATCAACGCGGCCCTGGCTACCCCCCATGTGCTGGAAAAACCCGCCCCCTTTGTGCTGCAGACCGCCATGGACGATTTTTACGCCGCCTATCAGATTAATTTTTATACCAAAGAGGTAGATCTGGTGCCCCTGATCTACTCGGAGCTTTACCAGAACATACAGAACGGCTTCCATGCCGCGGGCATTGATATGACCGCCCCCCACTTCCGCGTAAATATCCCGTACCAGGACCCGGCGGAGATATTCCCCCCGCCCGGCGCCTTTGCGCCAAAAACTCCCGTATCCGCCGGAGATTCCGCCATCGGGGATTCTGTACCTAAAACTCCCCCGCCCAGGACCCCCCGTCCCCGCCGCCCCAAAAAAGGGGAGGGCAGTCCCGGTTAGTATACCGCTGCAATTCGCCTGTGTATTTTAGGGCTTTCTCAAAACTTCAGTTTTGGGAGACAAGCTCCGCTTGTCCGGTAATCTTGAAAAACAGAAAATTCTCCTTCGGAATTTATATTCTGTACGAGAACGAATATGAACCCGAGCCAAGCTCAGCCTGGGCGCCTTCCCGGACAGGAGTAAAAACGACGCCGCCAATAGTTCCGGCCCCGGCCCCCGGCAGGATCGTCAGGGCTGTTGTGTTGGGCGGGACTGTCACGTTGATGTTGACATCCTTCCCGGACTTTTCCCACCGTACCGAGAAAAGGCCATAGCCTGATTCATAGGAAGTTTCCGCCCAGTCCAGGGGCCCGTCTATGAGGGGCTTTATAAGCGCCCGCTTAAACCCGGGGGCTTCCCGGCTGGCATCCAAACCGCCCACAGAACCAAAGACCCAGTCGTATACTGCGCCGTAGGCGTAGTGGTTGAAGGAATTCATATCCGGGCTCCACATGGTTCCGTCGGGCTTGAGGCCGTCCCAGTGTTCCCAAATGGTGGTAGCCCCCTTGGTTACCTGGTAGAGCCAACTGGGGAAATCGGTCTTAAAGAGGAGTTCGTAGGCCAGATCGGTCCTGCCGTTATCAGCCAGGACCCGGCAGGCAAAGGGGGTTCCCAGGAAGCCCGTAGTCAAATGGTTGGTGTTTTCCTTGAGGAGTTCTATATAGGTGTCCAGGGTCCGCCCTCTGGCGTGGGGTGGACAGAGGTTGAACTGAAGGGCCAGGATGCAGGCGGTCTGGGTACGGGCAGCAATACGGCCCGTGGGGGTAAAGAACTCCCTGCCAAAGGCTTCCCGTATTCCGGCCAGGAGGGTTTCGTATCTGGCGGCGTCGTCTTTTTTGCCCAGAACCGCGGCACTCTTAGCCAGGAGTTCCGTTGACCACGCATAGAAGGCGGTGGCGGAAAGATCGTTGGGGGTGGCCCCCAGGTAACTTCCCTCTTTAGCGTCCAGGGCTACCCAGTCACCAAAATGAAAGCCGGTGTTGAAAAGAACGCCATCCTGGGCCACGCCGTGGATATAATCTACCCATTTCTTCATGCTGGGGTACTGTTCTTCAAGGAGCCGTTTGTCGCCGTAGTAGACGTAAAGAGTCCAGGGCATGATCACCGCGGCGTCTGCCCAGGCGGTAGCCCCGGCAGGCTCATCGATCTGGCCGCCGGTTTTTTGGGAACCCTTAAGCACATCGGGCACCACATGGGGAACTCTCCCGTCGGGGTACTGGGAAACCGCTAGGTCCCGAAGCCACTTTCTCATAAAGGGCGCGGTTTCCATGAGCAGGCACGCGGAACGAAGGAAGATCTCCGCATCGCCGGTCCAGCCCAGGCGTTCGTCCCGTTGGGGACAGTCGGTGGGGATGTCAACAAAGTTATCCTTCATACTCCAGGCCACATTTCCGGCAAACTGGTTGAGGAGTTCGTTTGAAGATTTGAAAGTTCCGGCGGGCTTCATATCCGAGTAGGCGGCTACGGCTTCAAAACTGTTCATGTCTACAGCGCCCGGATATTCGTCAACGTCAATATACCTGAAACCCTGGAAAGTGAAGTGGGGGCTGAATGTTTCGCCTTCAGGGGCACCTTTCAGGGTATATTCGATGGTGTCCCGGGCGGAACGCAGGTTTTCTGTGTAGAAATTCCCTTTGGCGTCCAGGGTTTCGGCGTGGCG
>JAIRNB010000077.1 GCA_031258265.1 Treponema sp.
CCTCATTTGCCTCCGGCGCCGATGTGGGCTGGCTGCCCCAGATGGAAGCTTCGGGTTTCGTGTTCAAAAACAAGGATGGCAAAGAGCAGGACTGTCTTGTTACGTTGAAAGAGTACGGCCTCAATTCCCTGCGCCTCCGTTCCTGGGTTAATCCATCGGATGATCCCAGGCGGGGACACTGTTCTACCGGAGAAACCCTGGCCATGGCCCTGCGCGGAAAAAAGCTGGGCTTTAGGATCATGATCGACTTTCACTATGGAGATTCCTGGTGCGATCCCGGCAATCAGAAAAAACCGGCTGCCTGGAGGGGCCTCTCCTTCGATAAGCTTACTGAGGCTTTGTCGGACTACACCAGGGGGGCGATGAAAACATTTTTGGATGGGGGTTTTATCCCCGACTGGGTTCAGTTGGGGAACGAAACAAATCCCGGCATGCTGTTACCCGACGGAAGCGCCGAAAATTTCTCCAAGCTTACGGCCCTTTACAATGCGGGGCACGATGCGGTAAAGGAAGTTTCACCGGCCACTAAAACTATTATCCACCTGGCGGAGGGCAATAACACGGAATTTTGCCGGAACTACTTTGATCAACTTGCCAAAAACGGCTGCCGTTATGATATGATTGGCCTTTCATACTATCCCTGGTGGCTCAAAAAGAAAAACGCGGAGGTCATCGGCGATCTGGCCCTTTCCCTGCGGCTGCTGCCTGAACGCTTCAACAAAGACATCATGGTTGTGGAAACAGGCGGCGTGGATGAGGAAGAGGAGGAAAGCCGCGATCTGCTGCTCAGCGTCATCGAAACCTGCAGTTCCTCGCCGCGCTGCAAGGGGATTTTCTATTGGGAACCGGAGGGGGCAAAAATTTGGAGCGCTTACAATTTAAGCGCCTGGCGGGCGGACGGGACGCCCACCAGGGCAATGGATGCGTACCTGAGTATTAAAATGTAATCCCTTCGTTGAAGGGCTAAACAACCAGGGCGTAGGATCTGTGCCCTGGAGGCAAAGCAAGGAGAGATCGTTATGAAGCGACTAAGAGGTTTTGCGTTACTGCTGATGGTAATCGCGGGAGCGCCGGTTTTTGGGGGCGGCAGGAGGGCTGCGGAAAGTTCCGGCGGCTCGGATACATCCAAAGCCGTACATCTGGTGGGTTATCTTTTGGGGGAAGAACTGGTAGGCATGCCCGATGTGATGAAGGCCCTCAATGAAAAGCTAAAAAAGGACATCAACGCCACCATGGAAATTCGCTACATTGGCTGGGGGGATCTGTCTTCCAAGTATCCCCTGGTGCTGGCCTCCGGGGATCTGGACTGGATTTACACCGCCCCCTGGGCCTATTACAGCCAGGAAGCGGGCAAGGGCGCCTTTAAGGAACTTACCCAGGATATGATCAAGACCTACATGCCCCGGCACTTCGCGGCCCTGGACAGCGTTGCTTATAAACAGGCGGAGGTAACGGTAAACGGCAGGAAGGGAATCTACATGATCCCCACCTCCACCCCGGACCGGAAATGCGGTTCTATCCTTATCCGTAAGGATCTGCGCCTTAAATACGGAGTTCCGGAGATTCGGCGGTTTTCCGACATTGAAGCCTACCTGGAGGCGATAAAGAAAAACGAACCCAGCATGACGCCCATGATGCTGGATAACACCTATGACATCAAACGGCCTTGGGGAGACATGATGACGGAGCGGGGGCTGTACATTGAGGATGTGTACTCTGCCACCGGTTCCGGTTTGAATATCGGTTATGATATTCAGGATTCCGGCGGCAGGATTCGTAACATCTTTGACCCGGAGTACCGGGGCGCCGCGGTAGAAATTGCCGGGAAAGTTAAAAGCTGGTACGACAAGGGTTACATCAATTCCGATGCCTTCGGGAATACGGTCCGTTCCAAGGAAGCGTTCTCCCAGGGCAAGAGCGCCGTGGCTTTTGGAAATTCCATCGACCTCCAGTCGAACATGGCGACTGCGGTGGACAACGGCTGGGATGTGGAAATAATTCCCATTGTCAGCCCCGACCGTAAGGCCGCCCGGGACGCTTATACCAATAACGGCGTTGCCATCGCGGCTAATTCCAGAAACGTTGAACGGACTCTTATGGCTTTGGATCTCCTGATGCAGGAAAAAAGTTATGTGCTGCTGGACTACTTCGGCGTTGAGGGGAAAAATTATGTGTTGACTTCGGACGGCAAAATAAGCATGCCCCCGGGAGTTACCAACGATACGAATACCTATCCCCCCGATGCGGCGGGTTTTTGGTTTGTCTCCAAGGATCTGCAGCCGCCCCTGGCAAGCTGGACCGACAGCTATATCGCCCACCGCCAGGAGCTGGGCAGCATCCTGATAAACGACGCGCTGAAAGGTTTCCAGATCAACAAGGACCCCATAAAAACCGAGGAAGCCAACTGCGCCAACGTGTTTGCCCAGTACGGGCAGCCGTTTTTCCTGGGCGCGGTAAAGGATGTAAACGCGGCCTTCGCGGAGCTGGAACGGAATGCCAGAACCGCGGGCTACGATAAGTGCGTCGATGCGGCCCGTTCCCAGATGGCCGCTTTTGTGCAGTCCCTGAAATAAAAAAACGGCGAAACAAAGGCCGGGGCCGGAGCGGGGCAGCGTTAGCTGCCTTCGCGGAGCCCCGCAAAGCCCGGTTCCCGCCGCAGGCGGGAACCCAAAATCCCAAAACAAAATCCGCCGCTTGCATTGTACCCTGATATTAGTTTTACTGTTTGTATAAAAAGGAGGACGGTATGAAGATCACCAGCATGGAATCTTTTTTTGTAAAACCCCGCTGGCACTTCCTCAAGGTAAGCACCGATGAGGGAATCTGCGGCTGGGGGGAGCCTATTGTGGAAGGCCGGGCCCGGACCGTAGCCATGGCGGTTAAGGAACTGGAACCGGTTCTTACCGGGCAAAACCCCCTGGAGATAGAGCGGATATGGACGGAAATTTACCGGGGAACTTTTTACCGGGGGGGTCCGGTCCTGGTTTCCGCCCTGTCGGGTATCGACCAGGCCCTGTGGGACATCAAGGGGAAATACCACGGGGTGCCGGTCTACGCCCTTCTGGGGGGGCCCACCCGTAAGCGGGTCCGTACCTATGCCCATCTCCGGGGCGCTACCATTGATGAGACCATTGCCAACGCGAAAAAGTCTGTGGAGGAGGGTTTTACGGTTTTTAAGACCGGGCCGGTGGACGGACCTATCCGCCCCTTGGACACCTGGGAGACCATGGACAAGGCGGTGGAACGGGTGGGCCGCCTGCGGGAAGCCCTGCCCAAATATGTGGACCTGGCCCTGGATTTTCACGGCCGTTTTACCCCCGCCATGTCCATCAGGTTAATCCGGGAACTGGAACAGTTCCGGCTTATGTTTGTGGAGGAACCGGTGCAGTGCGAAAATGTGGACGCCCTGGTCACGGTGGCCCGTTCCACCTGTATTCCCATTGCCACGGGGGAGCGGCTTTTTACCCGCTGGGGTTTCCGGGAGGTCCTGGAGAAACAGGCCGCTTCGGTGCTGCAGCCCGATCTCTGCCATGCGGGGGGAATTACCGAGGTGCGGAAGATTGCCGCCATGGCGGAGGTTTATTACGCGCAGATTGCCCCCCACAATCCCCTGGGGCCCATATCCCTGGCGGCGGGCCTGCAGGTGGCGGCGTCGATTCCGAATTTCCTCTGCCAGGAGCAGGTTTCCCTGGGGGAGGGGTATTTGAAGGAACCCTTTAAGATACGGGAGGGCCACATCGATCTTCCGCAAAAACCGGGGCTGGGCATAGAGGTGGACGAGGATTATGTCCGGGAAATGGCATACCCCGGGGACTGGGATTCCCCCCGGTACTACAACGACGACGGGTCCTTTACCGAGTGGTAGAGTGGTAGATTAGCAGAATGGTAAATCGAATCGTTAAGCGGCTGCCCCGGCGGCGGGGGGAAGGAGGGCTGTTATGAATAAGGTGGCGCTGGTAACCGGCGCGGGCTCCGGCCTGGGCCGGGGCATAGCCCGGACCCTGGTAAACGCGGGTTACGACATCGGCATCCACACCGGTTCCAGCGAGGAACGGGCCCGGTCACTGGCGGCGGAACTTGCCGGGGAAAGCGGCAGGCGGGCGGAGGTCTTTGTGGCGGACTTTTCCAGGCCGGGGGGAGCGGAGCGGCTCTTTGAATCCTTTGCCGGGGTCTTTGATCGCCTGGATATTTTTGTAAACAACGCCGGAGTCACCATGGGGGAACGGATCATAAACATGACGGAGGAACTATGGGACACGATCAACAACATCAACTGGCGGAACGCCTTTTTCTGCGTTAAAGAAGCGGCAAAACTGATGATCGCCCGTAAAATTTCCGGCAGCATGGTTTTGATTTCTTCAAACCAGCATAACAGTATTGGCGGCAATGTTCCCTATGCCCTGGTTAAAGATTCCCTGGTAAAGTTGACGGCCCATGCCGCCATGCAGTTTGCCCGTTACGGTATAAGGGTGAACTGTATCGCCCCCGGCTGGGTCAATACCGGGGAAAAACGGATGGAAGGCTGGTTCGACAGTTCCGTGAAGGAAATACCCCTGCACCGCTGGGTAGAACCCGCGGAAATAGGCCGCTGGATACTTTTCCTTAATGGCCCGGACGCGGCGTCCCTTACGGGGCAGACCATAGAACTTGACGGCGGGGTGCGGCTTATGACCGGGAGACCGGAGTATTACTGTTCACCGGAAGAACCGCCCCGGAAAAACGCCAACGACACGGAAAGATCCCGGCGGGAAAAAAAGGAGTAAAACCCATGAATTTCGATTTACACAGGGCCCGGGGGTCCAGCGCCATTCCCATGACCCCCTTTACGGAACAGGACCGGATCGACGAGGAGGTCTTGGCAAGGGAAATAGAATTTATTGTCCGCTGCGGTTCCACATCGATCACCACGCCGGTAATGGTAAGCGAATTTGAAAACCTCAGTGAATCGGAACGGAAGCTTATGATTAGGATTCCCTGCCAGGTAGCGGGGGGACGGCTTGCCGTTATCGCCAATGTGGCGGCCCCCTGCAGCCCCCAGGCGGTAGAGTACGCCAAGTATGCAGAGGACTGCGGCGCCAGCGCGGTAATCGCCATGCCCCCCTCGGGGGTAAGCTTCGATTTTATCCGGGACTACTTTCAAAAAATTTCTGCCGCCCTAAAAATCCCGGTGATGATACAAAACCACTCCATGGCGGGAACCATGCTTTCCCCCGCCCAGATCATCCGGCTCTGCGAAGAAATAGAAAACGTCAAATGGGTAAAACAGGAAGTGGTTCCCGGCCCGGTTTCCATCAGCGCCCTAAAAGCGGCCGCCAGTCCCGCCCTGGAGGGGATCATGTCCGGCTATGGCAGCCAGTACGCCCCGCTGGACTACGCCAGGGGCGCCATCGCGTCGATACACGCCTGCGAGTGGGCGGATCTGGTACAGCAGGTCTGGGACCTGTTTTTCAGCGGCAAAGAAAAAGAAGGCCGGGAACTCCACTACCGGATTCTCCCCGCCCTGCAGCTTGAGGGAATCCTGGGGATGCGCTACGCAAAACAGGTGATGATCCGCCGGGGGGTATTCAAGAACACGATCATGCGGAAGGCCGCCCCCGAACTCTCGGAGGACGACATGAAGGAGATAGACCGGATATTCGAGCTGGTCTCCCCCTGGATGAAGGATATTAAACTTTGAGGCCCCGCCGGTATATCACCGGTATGTCGCCAGTATCTTTGTTAGTTCCGGTAATTTTTATTTTGGGCGCATTCCCGGCGCTTCGCACCGGGAACCGGGCTTTGCGGGGCTCCGCGGGTCCCTTACCCGCTCCGGCCTCCTCGTCCCGCCGCAGGCGGGACTGCGGTGGCGCGCTCCGCGCCCCCTACAATCCCTTGCGCGCGCAAACTTCGTTTGCGGCCCAAAAATGGCATCCATGCCATTTTTTAGCACATCTATCACAGCCGGCAGCCGCTGTTCCGGGGATACGCCTTCATATTTCCCCCGGAATTTTGTAGGCTCCTCCTTATGCGGATTCTAAAAGACAGAATACTGGCCGAAGGCAAGGTACTGCCCGGTAATATCCTTAACGTCGGCTCTTTCCTCAACCAGCAGGTTGACATCGGCCTTTACAACGAAATCGGCAAAGAATTTGCCCGCCGCTTTTCCGGTACCAGGGTGACGAGGATTCTCACGGTGGAAGCCTCCGGAATCGGCATCGCCTGCGTCACCGCCCAGTATTTCAATGTTCCCGTGGTCTTTGCCCGGAAATTCCGGGCAAAAAACATCGGCGAAAACCTCTACAGCGCGGAGGTAAGCTCCTATACCCACGGCATCGACTATACTATCACCGTACCCCGGCCCTATATCCTAAGGGAAGATTCGGTGCTTTTAATCGACGATTTCCTGGCCAACGGCTGCGCCCTGGAGGGCCTGGCGATCCTGACGGAAACCGCCGGGGCGGAACTGGCCGGCGCCGGGGTGGTAATCGAAAAGGGTTTCCAGCAGGGAGGCCGGCGGCTGCGGGAAAGAAACATCCGCATCGAATCCCTGGCCGTCATCGA
>JAIRNB010000056.1 GCA_031258265.1 Treponema sp.
ACATGGTCAAGGACTTCGGACTCCCAATTTCCAAAACTGGGCATCCGGGCGTTGGAACTGCCGCAGACCACCAGTTCTATGGAGGGGTCCGTCCACTTCATCACCTTGGCGGCCTCCGCGGCGATTCTGCCGTACTCGCCGGCGCTTCGGTGGCAGATCTGCCAGGGACCGTCCATCTCATTTCCCAGGCACCAGAGTTTAATATCATGGGGGGCCTGGTAACCATGACTCCGCCTAAGATCGCTCCAGGCCGTCCCCTTGGGGAAGTTGCAATACTCTACCAGGTTCCGGGCAGCATCGGCGCCGCGGGTTCCCAGGTTTACCGCCATCATTACCCCGCTTCCGGCCCGGCGGGCCCACTGGACAAATTCGTTGGTCCCGATTTTATTGGGTTCCAGGGCCATCCAGGCCAGGTCCTGACGGACCGGACGCTTTTCCACGGGCCCCACCCCGTCTTCCCAGTTGTAGCCGGAAACAAAATTGCCCCCCGGATAACGCACGATGGGAACATCCAGCTCCCGGACCAGTTTGATCACATCTTTCCGAAAACCAAGCTCATCGGCCTCATGGTGGTCCGGTTCGTAAATACCGCCGTAAACCGCCCGGCCAAGATGCTCGATAAAAGACCCGTAGATCCGCTTGTCCACTTCCCCGATGAAAAATTCCCGGTGAATGATCATCTTTCCCTTCATGTAATACTCCTTTCGTTTAAAATTGTTTTACTTAAAGCAAACTCTGTCTTTGCATTTGGCGAAAATGGTAAATCCGAAGACGCCTCCGCAAGGCCCCCGGCGCATCCTGGGGATACCGCGCTTCCGGAATAGGCGGCCCACTTATCGCCGGCCGGGCTGGGGCACCAACTTTTGAGAACCGCCGCCCGGAAACGGACAAAACAGCCGCACTGGGCGCAGAGAACCTGTTCCCGCAGGCTGTCACAGCTTGAACAACAGGCCAAACGCCGCCGCAGGAGAGACTCCCCGGCTCGCAGGGAAACCGGCATGGGGGATTGGGATGCCAGCTCCTCCAGAGCTTCAGGACTCAGGGCCGCGGGAAACCCGCCGCCGCAGCGGGGACAGTCCGGGCCGGATGAAGCCGGCTTCACCCCAATTCCAGGGTAACCAGTGAATGGGGCGGTATAAGCACCTGCAGGGCCGTGCCGGAAACGGAAGCCCCGGTAAATTCGCCGATAGAAACCTTTGAATCGTCTTCAAAGGTGTTACAGTCTTGAATCCGGGGGGAATTAATAATCGTCCCGGAGATTTCAAGGGAAGGGCTTACCGTAAGACCCCGGAGTTCCACCCTTATTTCCTGTTCACCGGCGGTATCGATATTAGTCAGGGACAAATGAATCTTATCCGCGTCATCCAGGGACGCGCTGGCGCTGATAAGGGGGAGTCCCGCGCCGGTAATTTCGCTTTCCACATGGACCGGCAGCATTACCGCGTCCTGGTGTACCTTGTACATATCAAAGGCATGATAGGTGGGGGTAAGAACTATCCTGGGCCCCTGGGTAAGGATAACGCTCTGGAGTACATTGATGGTTTGGGCGATGTTAGCCATGAAAAGCCGGTGCGCGTTGTTGTTGAAAATATTAAAATGAATCCCCGCCACCAGGGCGTCCCGGAGGGAATTCTGCTGGTAGAGGAAACCGGGATTGGTCCCCGGCTCCACATCGTACCAGGTCCCCCACTCGTCCATTACGAGGCCAACCTTACGACCGGGATCGTACTCGTCCATAATTTCCCCATGCTTACGGAGGAGTTCGGCGGTGAAGTACGCCTTTTTCATGGTGACAAACCAGTCGCCTTCGTTAAAGTCCGTGGCGGAACCTTTGCTGGACCAGTCGCCGGGAACCGTGTAGTAGTGCAGGGAAAGGCCGTTGAGCAGGGGTCCGGCGGGACTTCCGGTTTTTTCCATCAGCGTCCTGGTCCAGGCATAATTAGAATCCGAAGGGCCGCAGGCGATCTTGTAGAGTTTTGAAGCGCCGTAGTTCCGGGCATATACCGCGTAGCGGCGGTAATTATCGGCGTAGAATTCCGCCGTCATGTTTCCCCCGCAGCCCCAGCTTTCGTTTCCGATGCCCCAAAACCGCACATCCCAGGGCTGGGCCCGGCCGTTCTTTTTCCGCAGCTCCGCCATGGGGCTTATGCCGTCAAAGTTACAATACTCCACCCACTGGGAAAGTTCCTGTACCGTGCCGGAACCTACGTTTCCGCAAATATAGGGTTCGCAGTCCAAAAGCCCGCAGAGGGCAAGAAATTCATGGGTGCCAAAACTGTTGTCTTCGGTAACTCCGCCCCAGTGGGTATTAACCATCTTGGGCCGGCCCTCCCGGGGCCCGATACCGTCCTTCCAGTGGTACTCATCGGCGAAACAACCCCCCGGCCAGCGGAGGTTCGGTATCCTGATGCGCCGCAGGGCGGCCACCACATCGTTCCTTATGCCGCCGGTATTGGGTATATGGGCCATGGCCTCCGGATCGTTTCCGATCCAATAGCCCCCGTAGATACAGCGGCCCAGGTGTTCGGAAAAATGGCCGTAAAT
>JAIRNB010000280.1 GCA_031258265.1 Treponema sp.
CTGTTGCGCCAGATACGGATACGGCGATCCGGGGGACCGGCGTTTGCTTTTTTCGTTTGTTTATGGGCGCATTTTTGCGTGCCCGGCACGCAAAAACCGGGCTATCGCTGCAATTCCTCGACTTTACCTCCGGTAAAGTCTCCGGTATTTCCGCTCTATCCCTTGCGCTGCCCAAAAATGGCATCCATGCCATTTTTGGGCTTTACGTTTTTGCTTTGCAAAAACGTATACACCTATTACAGCCGGCATCCTGCCGGCCAGGTTGTATATTAAACCAATGTGGCTTCGCATAGCGCCTCCGTATGCCCCCAAATTGAAAAATGCGCCTCAGCTTTAGCTGAGGCAGTGCGCGCGCGGCCCAAACCGTAGGTTTGGGCTGGAACAAAAGCCGCAAAAACGTATACATCTATCACAGCCGGCCCCGCGGCGCGCCCGCCCGCCTAAAGACGCCCTTGCATTTGGCCGGGATAAATACAGTTGCCGTGCGCCGGGCGTGTGTTATATTTTTTCTTTCAACGCCCCTTAACGGGGCAATTACTTCGCCCCATGCCGGCAGGCTGTATATTAAACCAATGTGGCTACGCATAGCGCCTCCGTATGCCCCCAAATTGAAAAATGCGCCCCGGTTTTAGCTGAGCCCGCGGCAGGCAAGCGAAGCTTGTTTATTTGATAATGCGGCATGGCATAGCGCCGGCAATGTCCTTTTCCGGGGCCCTTCGCTTCCCTTCACTTTTTTTCTGCTTGGGTTTATACTTATGGCGTGTCAGCGGTGTGGACATGCAGTGTCTTCTGTTCAAAACGGTACGGCGGGAAAATAGATGAATATTGGTATTTTTAGTGATTGTTATACCCCCCAGGTAAACGGGGTGGTCACTGTGGTAAGGACCTTAAAAAACGAATTGGAAAAAAGGGGCCACCGGGCTTATGTTTTTACTGTTCAGCATCCCAAGGCGGTTCCCGAGGAAAATGTTTTCCGGATCAGGTCTATTCAGTTTCCCGCCGAACCCCAGCACCGGATTGGATTTTTCATCGAAAAACAGGTTATTGATATGGTGCGGCCCCTTAATTTGGATATTATCCACACCCATACGGAATTCAGCCTTCACATTGCTTCCAGGGGGATAAGCAGGAAGCTTAATATCCCTTCTATTCATACCCTCCACACTTATTATAAGGATTACCTTTACTACGCCCCTCTTTTGGAACTGTTCTTAAAAAAGAATTATTCTATAGTTTTGAAAACCATGTTCCGCAGCCAGTGCTGCATCGTGGCGCCTTCGCAGAAAATAAAAAACTATCTGGAGGACGCGAAATTTGCCAAGCCTGTCAGAATCGTCCCCAACGGGATCGATCTTTCGTATTTTTACGACCGTTCCGATGATCTCTGCCGGAACGCCCAGGATATGAGGCGGCGTTTTGGCATTGCCCCGGAGGATGAGCTGATCGTCTTTGTGGGCCGCCTGGGTACCGAAAAAAACATTGATACCCTGCTGGATAATTTCCAGGAAATTCATTCCCGCCGTTCCCGGACAAAACTTGTCATCGTGGGGGATGGTCCTGACCGCCGGGCCCTGCACTCCTATGGCCAGGAATTGGGGATCGCCGATTCCCTGATTTTTACCGGCTACCTCCACTGGCCCGATGAAATCAGCCAGATGTATACGGCGGCGGATCTTTTTATGAGCGCCTCCCACAGCGAAGTTCATCCCATCACTTTTATCGAGGCCATGGCATCGGGGCTTCCTATTATTGCCGCCGCCGACCTGAGCATTACCGACATGGTTATTAACGGGGAAAATGGCTGGGCGGTGGAGGATGATCAGAGGCTTTGGGAAAAGGCCATCGAGGTTCTGGATGACCGGGAGGCAAGGCGGCGGATGGGCAGCCGTTCCGAGGAACTTTCCCGAAACTACTCGATGGACCGGTTTATTGACGGCATGATCGCCGTCTACGAAGAATTTCGTAAACAGGCCCCCGCTGGTGGATAGTTCCTTTGCGGCCCTGGGGGCCCTGCCTTATTTTTCCGCCCGCCTGGGGGAACGAAATATTTACCGGCCCACAGATATTCAACAGAGGGTTATACCGGAACTCCTGGCGGGCTGGTCCGTGATCTTCCGTTCCGCCACCGGGACGGGGAAAACCTTTGCCTACCTTATCCCCCTGCTGCAGCGGCTTTGGACGGATTCCGCGATCAGCGGAAGCGGGGGGCCCGCCCTGCTGGTCCTTTCCCCTACCTATGAGCTGTGCGCCCAGATTAGAGACGAGGCGGAATTCCTGCTGGGCCGTGGAAAAGGGAAAAAGCCGGAGGCCCCGGATGGGGATTCCCCCCCCATTTTTTCCGGTAAGGTAAGCCTTCTTACCGGATCGGGAAACCTTAGCCGTCAGATCGACGGGCTAAAGAGGGACCGGCCCCTGGCGGTGGTGGGGAACCCCGGAAGAATCCTCCTCCTTTCCCGGATGGGAAAACTCAAGCTTGGGAATCTGCGTTCCCTGGTCTTTGACGAGGGGGACCGGCTTATGGCGGAGGATCTGCGGGGGGAGACCCTGGAATTATGGGAACATATCGTCAGGGCCGGTAAAGGCCGGGGGGCCGGGGGATCTGCCGGGCCGGGGGACCTGCCGGAGCCGGACAGGAATAGGGATGAAAACCTCATCCGCGCCGCCTGTTCGGCCACCCTGTCGGCGGAGAACCAGGAGCCGCTGCTCCCCCTTATGGGAAAAGATGTAAAGATCATCGAAACCGCCGAACAGGAGATTCTCCGGGAGCGGATACAGCACTGGGCCATCTGGAGTGAAGGCCGGCGGAAACTCCAGACCCTGCGTTCCTTTTTGGCGGCGGTAAAGCCCAGGAAGGCCCTGGTCTTTGTTGACCGTTCCTGGGACGCGGAGAAGATCGTTTCCAATCTCCCCCACCTTTCCGCCGCCGCCCTTTACGGCGGCATGGATAAAAAACGCCGCCGGGACGCGGCAGCCGGTTTCCGTTCAGGGAAAATAACGGTGCTGGTGTCCAGCGATCTAGCCGCCCGGGGCCTGGATATTCCGGGGATCACCCACGTAATCGCCCTGGATGTGCCCCAGGACGGGGAATCCTATATCCACAGGGCGGGCCGCACCGCCCGGGCGGGGAAACGGGGGATCATGGTAAGCATTGGGGATACGGACGAGATGCGGCTCCTGGCCCGGCTGGAAAAGCGGCTGGGCCTTAAGGTGTACCCCAAAGAGCTTTACCGGGGACAGATAGGCGCCCCGGTGGAGGAGTAATACGGGGCTGAGTGTATTCCCGCCGGCGGCGGGAACCGGGCTTTTCGGAGACAAAATCAGTTTTAAGACGAAAAAAGATTCTGTATGAGCGCCTTTCCCGGCAGCCGGTAAATATAAAAATCCGAATCAATGCTGATAATCGAGCGGATGCCTGTTTTTTCCGCCGCCAGCACCAGGCTTGCGTCCGCAAAATCACAGGGAAGATCCTTGTATTTTCTGATAAGCCCGATGAGTCCGGCCATATCAGCCTGCTCAATGGTCTGCAGGCAAAGGCCCCCGCGCATCACCCATTCAAGAAAATCGATCTGGGCGTTCACGCTAAAATCCAGCATGTGGGTGACTTCGGTAAGAACCGCCAGGGTGCTTACCAGACGGTAAGGGAAATCCTGGATAAAGGATTTGATCTTCCTATGGTACGCATCACTCCGGTCAAAAAGGGCAATGAGGGGGCCGGAATCAACCAGGACGGCGTTTTGCACGGATCTTGTCCTTGAGGCGGTTCTTGTAGTCCACGGAAAGATTCCCGTCCCCGCTGCCATATTTACCGAAGTAGGGTTCCCCCACTTCCCAGGAACTCTTTTCCGTTTCATCCTGGGCAAAATACTGGGCCAGGGCCTCCCGGACAAATTCGGATTTGGACCTGTTCTGGGCCCTGGAAGCCGCGTTGAGTTTTTCTTCCATGTCGTAAGGCAGTCTGATGGTGGTCATAGAGGTTCCTCCTCCTATACTTCTTATAATACAGAATGTAATACATTCCCCGGTAATATACAAGGGGGGAGGAGGATTTTCTCTCTTAAGGCTGTTCCAAAACTTCAGTTTTGGAACAGCCTCCTTGAATTTGGCGGAAAAACTGCAAGAGCTTCGGCAAAACCATCCGGATCTTGCAAGAAGCTCTCTATTTTTTTAGAGAAAAGGGCGATCCTTTCGCCGCTTTTTCCTGGCTACCAGGCATAAGCCTGGGGAGCCGCCCCTCCGGGGCCGGGGAAAATATCATCCAGTTTTTTCAGCGCCTCCCCGGAAAGCTTTATTTCAACCGCCCGGAGACTGTCTTCAAATTGCCGCAAAGTCCGGGGGCCGATGATAGGGGCGGTGATTGCCGGATTGGCAAGCATCCATGCCAGCGCCACATTCGCCTCGCTTTCCCCCAGGTCTTTACAGAGTTTCGCGTATTCGGTAAGCCGGGCGCGATCTTCGGCGGAAAGATTTTTCGCCCGCTGCTCACTCCGTGATCCCGGCGCGGGATTCAGAATGGCCCCGCTGAGCAGCGCCCCATCCAGGGGGCTCCACGCAATTACCCCAAGACCAAGCTCTTTTGCGGCGGGCAAAAGCTCAAGCTCCGGCAGCCTGCAATTCAGGCTGTACTTATGCTGTTCCGATACAAGGCCGAGAAAATTCCGTTTTGCCGCCGCCGCCTGGGCATAGCAGATATGCCGGGCGGCAAAATTACTGGAACCGATATAATCGACCTTCCCCTGATTAACCAGGGGCTCAAAGGCGCCCCAACATTCTTCCCAGCTAAGATCCGGATCGATGTGGTGCATTTGATAGAGTTCAACATGATCCGTTTGCAGCCGCTTAAAGGAAGCCTCAAGGTGTCTGCGGATCTTGTAGAGGGAAAGGAAACGGCCTTCATTAGGTCCATCGTTTGGCTCATCCATCGGGTTATAGACCTTGGTGGCCAGTACCACTTTTTCACGCCGGCCGCCCCCCTGGGCGAACCAGCGCCCTACAATTTCCTCGGTCCAGCCCCGGCGGCCTTCCCCGCCATACACATTGGCGGTATCAAAGAAATTGACCCCCGCTTCCAGCGCCTTGTCCATAATGGCGAAGGCATCCCGTTCTTCCGTGCGCGGACCGAAATTCATGGTGCCCAGGCACAACCGGCTTACCTTAAGGCCCGTTCTTCCCAAATTGGTGTAAGTCATAATCCTACCTCCTGCTCGTGAATGTTGCGGGATTCCCGCATTCGAAAAAAAATGGAAACATAAAGCGCCCCCGTTTCATAGGGAGTGAAGCTTTATGATTCCATCCTTCATGATGTCCCCGGTATCTTCATGATACAGGGAATAGGAGAAGAATAAATGTTGACGTTAACATTAAGTCAAGGGCATTTGGCGTTTTTTTTGATTTTTTTAACAGATCGGGTTTGTTCTAAAACTTCGGTCGTAGAAACAAGTTCCGATCGGAATCCTACAAACTTTTTCCGCGCCCTGGCCTTGGGGGGTCCCGGCCGCCTGCCTTCGGCGCAGGGTATCGGCATTTACCTTCCGGCGCCTTATCATAGGTATTCATGCGCCGGTTTTGGACCAATTTCTTCCGCGGCCGCCCTGGCCGGCATGGGGCGAAGTAATTGCCCCGTTAAGGGGCGTTGAAAGAAAAAATGTAACACCCGCCCGGCGCACGGAAACTGTATTTATTCCGGCCAAATGCAAGCCCGTCTTTAGGCGGGCGGGCGCGCCGCGGGGCCGGCTGTGATAAACCTAAAGCTAAAAAATGGCATGGATGCCATTTTTTAGCCGCAAACGAAGTTTGCGCGCGCAAGGGATAGAGCGGAAATACCGGAAGCCCGCCGGAGGCGGGCTGAGGAATTGCAGCGATAGCCCGGTCCCCGCCCCGCAGGGGGCGGGGATGCGCCCAAAAAAATCCGAGGTAAAAACCGCAGTATAACTGTGGCGGGGTGTGTTACCAAAAGGAGGGGCCGGCATGGATAGAACTGCCGAAATCAGGCGGACCACGAAAGAGACGGATGTTACCGTAAAGCTGAATCTGGACGGCAGGGGGGAGGGGCGGCTTGAATACCCCATTGGTTTTATGGGCCACATGCTTAACACCTTTGCCCGGCATGGGCTTTTTGATCTGGAAATTCGGGCCCAGGGGGATCTGGAGGTGGATCAGCACCACCTGGTGGAAGACACGGGGATTGTTCTGGGGCAGTGTTTTGCCAAGGCCCTGGGTGATAAGCGGGGGGTCCGCAGGGTGGGGAGCTGTCTTTACCCCATGGACGAAACCCTGGCCCGTTCCGCGGTGGACCTTTCCGGCCGGCCGTTTCTGGTCTACGAGGTTCCCCTTTCCGGTATGCCCCTTCTGAGCGCCGCCCCCGGCTGGGGCGCTTCTTCTTTTCAGGTGGATACGGTCCAGGACTTTTGGCAGGGTTTTACCAGCGCGGCGGGCCTTACCCTGCATCTGGAGATTATCCGGGGCCGCAGCGACCACCACAAAATCGAAGCTCTTTTTAAGGCGGCATCCCGTTCCCTGCGGGAGGCCTGTGAAGTTGACGGCCGCGTCCGGGACCTTATCCCCTCCGCCAAAGGAACCCTGGCATGATCTCCGCCGGCCGGGGGATTGCGGTTATTGATTACGGCGCGGGGAATCTGGGTTCCGTGATGAACGCCCTCAGGACTCTGGGGCAGGAGGCCCATTTTACCGCCGGCCCGGAAGACCTGGATGCGGGTTTTGACCGGATCATCTTCCCCGGGGACGGTCATTTTGGAACCGCCATGGCCTCTTTGGAACGGTCCGGCTATGCCCAGGCTATCCGGGACTGGGTCCGCCGGGACCGGCCTTTCCTGGGGATCTGCATCGGGCTGCAGCTTCTGTTTGATTTTTCCGAAGAAGCCCCGCCGGAAAACGGCAGGGAGATTTCCGGTCTGGGGATAGTGGGCGGGGGGGTAAAAAAATTCCCCGGCCGTAAGGTTCCCCAGATCGGCTGGAATCAGACCAGGGCCCGGCCCGGTTCCCGGCTCTTTTCCGGCATCCCGGAGGATAGTTTTTTCTACTACATCCATTCCTACTACGCCGCCCCCGGAGACGACAGTATTACTGCGGCGGAGGCCGAATATTACCTGAAGTACTGCGCGGCGGTGGAACGGGGGAATATGGCGGCGGTGCAGTTTCACCCGGAAAAATCGGGAAAAGCGGGGCTCCGGCTCCTGGAAAACTGGCTCTGTTTTTAGGAGAAGGCAATGCAGGCAAAACGAATCATCCCCTGTCTGGATGTGGACGACGGCCGGGTGGTAAAGGGGATCAAGTTTAAGGAAATCCAGGACGCTGGGGACCCGGTAGAACTGGCCCGGCGTTACAACGACGAGGGGGCTGATGAGATTACCTTTTTAGACATCGGCGCTTCCTACAAAAGCCGGGCCACATTGCTGGAAATAGTGCGGCAGGTGGCGGCGGAGGTTTTTATTCCCCTCTGCGTGGGGGGCGGCATCCGGAACGCGGAGGACATGCGGGACGCGATGAACGCCGGGGCGGACAAGGTTTCGGTTTGTACCAGCGCCCTGGCCCGGCCGGAACTTCTGGCGGAAATGGCCCGGGCCTACGGACGGCAGTGCGTTGTCCTTTCCATTGACGCCAAGAGGGTGGAAGCTTCGCAGGGTGATAATTCCGGGCAAAGCGGGGGGCCTGTGGTATGGCACGCCTATTCCCACGGCGGCCGCACCGATACGGGGATCGACGCCCTGGCCTGGGCGGTACAGGCGGTGGAACTGGGGGCCGGGGAGATTCTCCTCAATTCCATTGACGCCGACGGTACCGGCGCGGGTTACGATTTGGAACTAACCGCCGCCATGCTGGAGGCCGTGCCGGTGCCGGTAATTGCCTCAGGGGGGGCGGGGGATCTCGATCAGATCGCCGGGGTGCTAAAGAATCCCGGCGCGGACGCCGCCCTTGTGGCCTCCCTGCTCCACTTTGGAAAAACAACGATTCCCGCGATAAAAAAACACGCCGAGTCACAGGGGATCCTCGTCCGCTGGTAAGGGAAACAAGGGGGAAACGGAATGGTCATAGCCTCAATAGACATACAGGGCGGCAGGGTAGTCCAGCTTAAACAGGGTTCCGAACTTATCCTGCAGCGGGATAACCCGGTGGAGCTGGCGGAGGAATTCGATCGCTATGGAGAAGTGGCGGTCATCGATCTGGACGCCGCCATGGGGAAGGGTTCCAATACCGGGATACTGCGATCCCTGCTTCGGAAGGCCCGCTGCCGAGTGGGCGGGGGAATCAGAAGCCCCGAACAGGCAAGGGAGCTGATCAGCCTGGGGGCGGAAAAGATCATCGTTGGTTCCAGGGCCTTCAGGAAGGCCGGTACATTCGCTGTGGACGGGGAATTCCTGGCAGAGATGGCCCGGGCTGTTGGCCGGGAACGGCTTATCATCGCGGTAGATGCCCGCATCGCGGTGGATGCCCGGGGCGGGGAGGATTCCGGGGCCTATGAAATTGTGGTGGACGGCTGGAAAACCCCCACCGGCCTTGATCTTACCGGGGCCGCAAAGGAAGCGCAGGATTTTTGCGGGGAATTTCTCTTTACCTGCGTGGACCGGGAGGGGACCATGGGCGGCATCGACCTACGGCCCGTCCGGGCCCTGCGGCAGGCGGTTTCCTGCGGCCTTACGGTGGCGGGCGGCGTTGCCAGCCTGGAGGAGATCGAAGCTGCCGCAGCCCTGGGCTGCGATGTGCAGTTGGGAATGGCCCTTTACACAGGGAAAATCGGCCTGGCCGATGCCTTTGTTTGTTCCCTCAACTGGAAAAAGGCGGCGGACAGCGGCGCGCTGCTCCCCCTTATCGCCCAAAACCGGGACGGACAGATCCTGATGACGGGTTTTGCGGACCGGGAAGCGGTGGCGGAAAGCTTTAAGCGGGGAAACCTGTGCTTCCACAGCCGTACCCGGGACAGCCTGTGGATGAAGGGAGAACATTCGGGAAACATCCTCAGGCTGCTGCGGATGCGGGCGGATTGTGACCGGGACGCCATCCTGGCCACCGTGGAAAGCGCCGGTCCCGTGTGCCACACCGGGGCCTTTTCCTGTTTTGAGACGGGAAGGCGCTACAGCCTGGAATTTCTCCAGGCCCTTATCGCCGATCGTTTCCGCAGCCCCAAACCCGGTTCTTACACCGCCACCCTGGATGATGAACTGGTCCGGGAAAAAGTGATGGAGGAGGCGGAGGAACTCTGCGGTGCGGCCGGCCGCGATGAGATCGTTTGGGAAGCCGCGGATCTGCTGTACTTTACCATGGTTCTGGTGACCCGCGCCGGGATAAGCGTGGAGGAGATCTTCAACGAGCTTGACCGGCGGCATAAAAAGTAAGGAGGGCCTGTGGAAAGCCTGTACTGGAGTGACCGGCTGCGCCGTCTTTCCCCCTATGTGCCGGGGGAACAGCCCAGGGACCGGCAGTTTATAAAACTCAATACCAACGAAAATCCCTATCCCCCGTCTCCTCTGGTGCTGGAGGCAATTCAACGGGCTGTGGGGGAAAGCCTCCGCCTGTACCCCGATCCTTCGTGTACGGCGCTGCGGGAGGCCATCGCCGCCCGTTACGGCGTTAAGCCGGAACAGGTTTTTCCGGGGAACGGCTCCGACGAGGTCCTGGCCTTTGCCTTTGCCGCCTTTTTCCCGGCCTCCGCCGCTGAGACCGGGGGGAGCGGCAATGCTGCGCTTATCCCCGCGGATGCCGCGAATAATACGAATACTGATGATACCGCGAATACTGCGGGTAGTATGAATACTGTTGATACCGCGAATAATACGAATACCGCTGATAATGCGGATGCCGCGAATAATACGAATACTGATGATACCGTGAATACTGCGGGTAGTATGAATACTGTTGATACCGCAAATAACGCTGATAATACGGCGGTCCTCTTTCCCGACATCACCTACAGTTTTTACAGCGTCTACGCGGATCTGTGGGGTGTACCCGTCCGAACTATCCCCCTGGACGATGAGCTTGCCATCCGGCCGGAGGACTACCGGATTCCCAACGGGGGAATCATTTTTCCCAATCCCAACGCCCCCACCGGCAGGATTCTCAATACCGCCGCCCTTCTTTCCCTGGCGGAATGGCAGGAGCGGCAGGGCCGGCTCCTTATTGTGGACGAGGCGTATATCGCCTTTGGGGGAGAGACTCTGATCCCCTATCTCTCATCCCATCCCAATCTGGTATTGATCCACACCCTTTCTAAATACGCCTCCCTGGCGGGGCTGCGCGTTGGTTTCGCCATCGCCCGGGAGGAGCTTATCGAAGGACTCTGCCGCCTTAGAGATTCCTTTAATTCTTATACCCTGGACCGCCTGGCCCAGGCCGCCGCCGCCGCCGCCATTTCCGATGCGCCCTACTACGATGAACTCAGCCGCAGGATCACTGCCACCCGCCGGCGGGTAGCTTCGGCGCTGGAACGCCGGGGCTTTACGGTGATCCCCTCATCGGCAAATTTTCTGTTTGTCCGTTTTCCCGGTATGCCGGGGGCGGAAGCCTTTGCCCGGCTGCGGGAGAAAGGCATCCTGGTCCGGCGTTTTGACAGGGACCGGATTGCGGATTTCCTGCGGGTAAGCATGGGAACCGATGCTGAAATGGACTGCTTTCTTGCCGCCTGCGGGGAAATCGGCGGAAATATTTAAGGGGGCAGCTTCGCTGCCGCCCCCCTCCCGGCAAGGCCGTTACCGGGGATCCGCCGCCGCCGGATTCTGAAAAGGGCTCATTCCACCTTAAACTTCGACACCTCTTTCACCAGCACATCAATACTTTCTTTGTTCTTTCCGCTGATGGTATTAACCCGGTTTACCGCCACGTTGATCTGATCCGCCCCCGTAGCCATTTCGTTCATCCCGTTGCTTATCTCCTGGGTCGCCGTTTCCAGGTTTCTGCTTTCCTGTATGACCTGCCTGCTCCCCTCCAGCATCTCCTGGGAACCGGCCTTGACGTTTTGAGTTAGATCGTTTAATTGCCCAACAGCTTCCAGAATCTGTTTGCTTCCCTCCCCCTGTTCTTCCATGGCATTGCGGATGTTTTCCTCCTGATCCGATACGGTCCTGACGCCGCCGTCTATGGCTTCAAACTTGCCGAGCACGCTTTCGGTAGATTTGGTTATCTTGTCGATGGCGTCCTTGATCTTCTTGAGTACCGAGGAAATGGTCTTGGACTGTTCCCCGGAATTTTCCGCCAGTTTGCGGATCTCATCGGCCACCACGGCAAAGCCCTTGCCCGCTTCCCCCGCGTGGGCCGCCTCAATCGCCGCGTTCATGGACAAAAGATTCGTCTGGCTGGCGATATTTTCCATCACGGCATTGATCTCCAGAAGCCCCTCGGATTCCCGGGCGATCTCCTGAATATCCTCCGCCACTCCCTGCAGGCCGGAACGGCCTACTTCGGAGGATTCTATCAATTCTTTAACATTACTGGCGTTCTTTACCAGGGTTTGGGTAACGGACTGGATATTGGCGAGCATCTCCTCAATGGCCGATGAAGACCGGGACACACTGGCGCTTTGATTGTCCACATGGCCTTTAAGCTTATCAATGTTTACGGTGATCTGTTCCATGGTCGCGTTGGTTTCCGTTACCGATGCGGATTGATTAATCACCCGGCCCTTGATACTCTGGATGTTGGCGGTAATTTCGTTAATCGCCGCGGCGGTTTCGGTCATGTTGCTGGCAAGCTCGTTGCCGATGTCAAAAAGCGTAACGGCCTGATTCTTGAT
>JAIRNB010000292.1 GCA_031258265.1 Treponema sp.
GCGGTTGAGGAACACATGAATATGCTGCATGACAGCCCGAAACGGATTGTGAAATATTTTGAAGACCCGGCTATTTTTTATGCCGCGGATGTCTAAATATATATCGCCGGGTCAGTAAAATACATGACCCGGCCGTTACCCACCACGAAAGGAACGGTGTACTGGGCGCCCTTCATGTTCCCCAGCCCAAAGTGGAGATACTTAGCCTTGTCTTCGGCGCTAAAATAACTGTCCAGCTTTTCGATTGTGCCCATATCGATAAAATCGTTGAGCATCTCGTTGTACATATACCCCACATCGGGACCGATGCCGGAGGAAAACCCGGTAAGGTACTTTTCCTCGTAGTTCGCCCAGGGGGTAATCTCGATGGTAAGGTTGACCTTGTTTTCCCCGGCCCAGGACGCTAAAGTCCTGGTCCAGAATTCCTTATCCAGGGCCTCGCCGTTATCCGAAGCGAAGGGCGGCAGCCAGAGAAGCAGGGGCGTCGTAGTCCCCGAAGCTGCCTTGCCTTCCTTCTGCGAACACGCCATGACCGCCAAGGAAACTACAATCATCATGAACATACAAAATTTTTTCACGGTTTTTCTCCTGTTGTAAAAATATACGCAAATTTCAGATAATTTTCATCTATTTTGCTATGGAAAAACTCGGGATTTTATGGACAATTATGCAAAATACCGTAAAATTTATCCATGGATACCGGTTTGGATATCCAGGGGGACCGGCGTTTGCTTTTTTCGTTTGTTTTTGGGCGCATTTTTGCGTGCCCGCAAAAACCGGGCTATCGCTGCAATTCCTCAGCCCGCCTACGGCGGGCCTCCGGTATTTCCGCTCTATCCCTTGCGCGGTAAAAGCAACCAAAGGTTGTTAATTAAACCAATGTGGCTACGCATAGCGCCTCCGTATGCCTCCAAATTGAAAAATGCGCCCCGGTTTTAACCGGGGCAGTGCGCGCGCGGCACAACGCGCAAAGCGCGTTGTGCTGGAACTAAAGCTGGCATCCATGCCATTTTTTAGCTTTAGGTTTTTACTTCGCAAAAACCTAAGCATTTACCACAGCCGGCATCCTGCCGGCGGGACAGAGCAGCCGAAGGCTGTAAATTAGATAATGCGGAACCGCATAGCGCCAGTGATTCCCCAGATATTGAGCAAATGCGGCCAAGCTTTAGCTTGGCCAGTGCGCGCGCGGCACAACGCGCGGAGCGCGTTGTGCTGGAACTAAAGCCGGCATCCATGCCATTTTTGGGCTTTACGTTTTTGCTGTGCAAAAACCTAGACATTTATCACAGCCGGCATCCTGCCGGCCAGGCTGTATATTACCCAATGCGGCTACGCATAGCGCCACCGTATGACCCCAAATTGAAAAATGCGCCCCGGTTTTAACTGAGCCCGCGGCAGGCAAGCGAAGCTTGTTTATTTGACAATACGGCACGGCTTAGCGCCAGAAAATGCCCCAAAATTTATCAATACGCCCCAGCTTTAGCTGGGGCAGTGCGCGTAGGGCGCGCGCGGCCCAAACCGTAGGTTTGGGCTGGAACTAAGGCTGGCATCCATGCCATTTTTGGGCACGTTTATCACAGCCGGCCCCGCGGCGCGGCCAAATTTCGCCGGGCGCCATTCCCCTAAAACCTTAGCCGGGTCTTCACGGTACTTTGGAAATAACGTCCCGCCGGGGCGCCGGGGGGGAGGGGGCCGAATTCACCGGCGGCCCCGCCGGAAAGGCTCCGGTCCAGGGGAATCTGGCAGTTCAGGCTCAGGGTAAAACCCTGGAAAAGTTCATGTTCCAGGGCCAGTACCGGGGTAAAGGAAAGGTCCCCCAGGGCCGCCATACAGCCCAGATTCAGACTGGTGTAATCGCTGAGGCGGTACAGGCCGTTGACAAAGAGGTAATGGTTCCCCGTAAAGCCGGGGGAGGATACGGTGGAAGAACCGTCCCCGGAATAAAGGTACTCCGCCAGGATGTAGAGATCCCCGTCCAGGAAAAAATAGTCCAGGCCCAGGGAGGCGGCAAGCCCCCCCTCTCCGCTTTTAAGCCGGGGATCGAAGGTGTAGAGCATTTCCGCCGCCAGCCCGGCGAAAAAATCCCCCTTCAGGGAAAGGCCGAAGCGGTGGACACCCTGGGGGACCGTATTATGGGGGCTTTCATAGGCGTAAAGCCCCTGGACACTGAGGCGGCCGCCATGGTATTCCCCCGCCAGCCCCGCCAAGGTCCCGGCCCCGGAAGCGGCGAAGGGGTCCCGGGCGGCGGCGCTGAAAGCCTGGATCTTGGCATTAGCCGCGGGATAGTAGGCCAGATCGCCCCCCAGGACCGCCCGGGGCCGGGCATCGGGGAGCAGGGGGTTCCGGGGGTTCAGGAAGTCCATAGGCCCGAAGGCAAGGCCCCAGCCAAAGGCCATCCGCACAAGGCCCCCCTGGAAGACGGCTTTCCCCCGGGACACCTTGAAGTACAGCCGTTCCAGTTCCATGCCGGCGGCATAGTTTTCCCCCGCCGCCAGGGCCGAGGGGTTTAGGCCCAGGGAGGAGAGGGCCGTCGAACTTGCCAGAAGGGCCCCTGCCCGGGCATAGGTCCCGGAAGAGGCAATAAGATTAAAGGAACCGTAAAATACGGCCTCCTCCCGGATTTCCGCCTGAAGCCGGATGTTGGCATACTCCTCCAGTCCGTATATAAAGCCGGGACTGTCCCCCGCCCCGGCCCCCAGGGAAACGCTGGAATCCAGATACCCGGAAAGCGCCGGTTCCGCCGAAAGGAACCGCAGCGCCGGGGCGGGAAAGAGGGCAATAACAATACACAACGCTATTCTCATATCCTGCCTCCTGGGGACGAAAATTAGAAACCGCGCGGGTCCTTACCGGGTTAAATTCCGCTGGCTAAAAACCGAATCGGCGATAGGCCCGTCCATGACGATGTTCCGCATAATAAACGTAGTTTTACTGCCGGGCCGGCGTTCCGGGTCCCGCATTTCCAGTTCCACGGGAAAACGGCGGCCCCCTATTACCTCTATTCGCAGGACCGTAGTTTCCTTGCAGACATTCTTTCCGTTCAGGGCAAACATCTCCGCATGCAGGCAGTCCCAGGTTTCCTTGTCTATCCAGAGTTTCTGCCGGGGATAACTTTCCTTTCTCCGGTCCTTGGCGCTGAGTTCCAGAATCCAGCAGTCCCGGTTATTCCACAATTCAGAACCGCCGATAACAGGATCAAAACGGACCGAAAGCTTGTCGTTCTCCATGGTATCCTCGTAGGAAAGGTCGGAACCCATGAGGCTTTCCTTAAGCCTGGTGATCCGCATGGGCCGTTCAAGGTCCGGCGTAAAGGTGTGGAGCTGCCCCCCGGTTTTAAGGTAACGGAAACCCCGATCTTCGGGGTTGGTAAATTCAATAAAACTGTCGGAATTGCCCCGGACCCAGGCTTTCATGGTTTTAACCGTGCGTCTGTTCCGGTATTCGATGATCATATCCCCCTCATATTCAATGGTACTGTATATCTCGTTGTCATCCACCCGGCGCAGTAATTCTGCCGCCGAAGGATTCTGTCCGTAGACAAACGCTTGCGCTGTTAAGAAAAACAGCAGCGCCGGCACTGTTAGTTTTACTTTCATCATAAACCTCCGGGATTGTTTTTAAGCGGCTGTTGCCGCCCCTATTCAAAATAACCTGCCTGTTTTTTCACCCCGCAAAAGCCGGGGGTGTTACGGGGGCCCTGCAGCCCCCCGCCCAAGGCGCAGAGGCAGGGGACCGGCAGCGAAGCTGCCGCAGCTCCCCTTTATCTCCGCAATGCTTCCACCGGTTCCACAAAGGCGCTCTTGAGGGAGGGAAACAGGGTGAACAGCGAGGCCACCAGTACCCCCAAAAGCCAGCCCTGTAACAGATTAGCCGGGCTAAAATCCAAAAATATGGCGTTGGCCGCCGGCATTTCCGCGAAGGTGCTTTCCCCGGCGATAGCGGTCCAGCGCAGGGGGAAGAACTGGCCGATGCCGGTAACCAGGCCCCCTAACACCACCCCTGCGGCGGCCCCGGTCATGGCAAGGAACAGGGACTCAAAGAAAAAAACCCTGACAATTTCCCCCCGGGTCATACCCAGGCTCCCCATCATGCCGATTTCCTTGATCCGCTCGTGGATGATCATGGTAACGGTGTTCACGATGAGGAAGCAGGCTACAATAAGGAATATGAGGTAGATCAGGAGGAACAGGGGCTCGTACATATTCATCATGACGATCCAATACTGATCCCTCCATTCGGTGCAGACATTAGCGGGCCCCAGAATCTTTTCCATCTCCCCCGCTATCCTCCCGCTCATGCCGGGGGAGGCGGCGTAAACGATAAGCTGCTGGGCGGCGTCTTCCAGCACCAGGAGCCGCTGCAAACGGCCGATGTCCACGATGATCGTTTCCCCGTCCACCTTGGCGTAATCAAAGCGGAAGATGCCGCTTACCACCGGCGACCAGGGCCGGTCGGAAAACTGGGAGGACATCGTAATAAGGGGAATGGGATCGCCGATTTTAAGGCCCGATTTTTCCGCGAAGCGCAGTCCTATGGCGCACTCATTACTGCCCGGCGCGGGGTAACGGCCTTCCACAAGGCCGTCGTCCCGGCGGGTAAGATTAAAGTTGTTCACCTTGCTTTCTTCCGCCATATCAAGACCCCAAAGAACGGCATGTTTAATGACATTTTCCTGCAGGGCGGCGTAGGCCGAAATTCGGGGAAATACGGCCTTAACGCCGGGAATGGCCTGGATTAGTTTTGTTACCGCAGCCAGGCTCTGTCCTTCCGCCACGGGGTACTGTACGGGGCTGTACTCATTTTCCTCTTCGTACTGGGCCGATACCGCCCGTACATGCCCCAGTTCAAAGACCTGCACCACCTCGTGCATGCTCTTTAACATGCCGCTGATCAGGGATGAATAAAACACGATGAAGAATACCGCGATACCCACCGCCGCCACACAGAACATGGTCCGCCTGAAATTCCGGAAAATATTTCTAAAGGCTATTTTAACAAAGGTTCCCCCGCCCCCGGTTTTTTGCTTTTCCATTTTTTGTTTCCCGGTTTTTTGCTTCTCCATAAGCCCTCCTAAAAAATCCCCCTGAAAAAAAGTCCCTTAAAAGGTTTTTGGTACAGCCCGCGGCCTTTGCCCCCGTTACCCTTGGAGCTTCATTGGACTTGTTCAAGAACCCAGGCGGCTGCTATTCAAAGCGCAGGCTCTCGGTGATCTCCATTTTCACGGCCCCACGGGTTGGTAAAATGGCCATAAGCATAGAAATTATGGTGGCCGCCAAGCCGCTTCCCACAATCGTCCCAATGAACCAGGCTCCCCGGAAATTACCGGCAATCCGGTAGCCCATATTACCCCCCATCTGTTCCATCATTTCAGAGAAATCAATTCCGTATTTAACCATGGGGTAATTGAGGATACATCCCAGGACAATACCCAGGACGGAACCGATGAGTCCCAAAAAGCCCGCTTCAATCATATAAGTAAAGATCATCTGGCCACCGGTCATGCCCATGGCCCGCATCATGCCGATCTCCCTGGTCCGTTCCAGGATAGCCAGGAGCATGGTGTTGGAAATGCCAATGAAGGCCAGAAAAAAAAGGACAATCGAGAATATTCTGGTGGAACCTGATTCCATAGCCTCGTAACCCAGGTACTCGGCCACATAGTCCATCCAGAAAAATATATCCAGCTCTTCATCCAGCTTCCGGCCCCGCTCCGCTAGGCCGGAAACCAGGGCGGCGCGGATGGCCTCCGCGGTTTCAATGGAACTGGTCATATCGGCGGCCCCCATGGTCTTGTCCCGGATCAACAATTCGGTGATATGCCCTTCCAACATCATCCCCATGTCGTCCTGCATCACATCCAGGGGCAGGTAGGCGGTGTTGTAATTGGTGGCGGGGTCCGGGGAATTTACCAGCCCCACTACCTTGGCGTCGATTACCTGGCTTACATGCCGTACCGCGCCGGAAAAGTCCACGCGGATCATGGCGGCCAGGGCCGCGCTAAGCCGGGAGGGTTCTTCCCCGCTAAGGATGTAAGCGCCGCCGGATTCATCAAGGCTATAGACAGCGCCTAGGGTCTCCCGCTCTTCCCGGTTTAGCAGGGGCCACAGATCCCCGTCCCACTTGTCCCGCCGGATGGAATCGGGAATCATCTTGTAATCGATCACCGTGGAAATCCGCACATCGTTCCGTCCCAGGCCGTCAAACAGTTCCCAAAGCCTATCCAGATCCGGCCGGGAAAGGTCCCGCCTTAAGATCATTCTCCCCTCGCTGCGCTCCTCCGCAAATTCCCTGGTTTCCCCAAATTGAACTTTGATCTCCATGGGCGTGTAGCAGGAATGAAAAAAATCCGCCGCCGCACTGTCCATGGCTTCGGCTATGGCCTGGGCCAGGGCCTCCAGTTCCCTCTTAAGGGGCCGGGTGGGAACGCCGGCTTTAAGCTTGTCCGCCGTCATCAGCCCCAGGGCAATGCCGAACTCGCCGTTTTGGATATACCGGCCCAACTCAACATAGGGGACATAGGATAGAGTCCGGCTCTCCGCCTCCGGGTCCACGGCGTTTATCAGCAGCGGCGCGGAACCCGCCGGAGAATAAATTGTCCCCGAAAAGACATAACGGGGAGCGGTGTTGTAACCGGCATCCTCCAGAATCCGCGCGTAGGTTTCCCAGCCGGCAAAATTCTCGTAGGCGGGCATCTCGTCCTTTTTTTTAAAGTAGAGTTTAGTCTGCAGTTTAGCCGCCCCTGTCTCGTAGTTGATAATGTTCCTGCGGGACTCCAGGAACATCCCGCCGATCCAGCTGTCCATCCAGATATAAACCGCCACGCTTACCATGATTGCCGCGCAGGTAAGGACCGTCTTTACCTTGTGCCGGGCCAGATTCCGCAGGGCCAGGCGTTTTAATTCGATGACGCCAAAAAAGCCGTTAAAGGCGCCGTTAGAAACAGGGATCATTATTTCACCTCGTCGCTTTCCACCAGGCCGTCCCGGATCCGCAGCAGCCGGCGGGCGTAATCCATAACCATGGGATCGTGGGTAGAAAATATAAAAGTGGTTCCCTCAGTCTTATTAAGGGCCAGCATCAGTTCCAGAATTTCCCCGCCGGTTTTGGAATCCAGATTCGCCGTGGGCTCGTCCGCCAGAATCAGGGAGGGTTTCTTGACCAGGGCCCGGGCAATGGCTACCCGCTGCTGCTGGCCCCCGGACATTTCCTTGGGCCGCCGCCTTGCCATGCCGTCCAGCCCCACTTCGTGGATAACCCGGTTAGTGCGTTCTTTTATTTCCCCCCGGTCAAACCCCAGAAGGGTAAGGGGAAAGGAAATATTCTCTTCCACCGAGAGGACGGGGATAAGGTTATAGGCTTGGAAAATAAAACCTATCTCCCGGCGCCGCAGCAGGGCAAGCTGTTTTCTGCTTAGGCCGGAAATATTCTGGCCGCCCACAGTAATACTGCCGCCGCTGATCGTATCCAGGCAGCCGGCCAGATGCAGAAACGTGGATTTACCGCTGCCGGAAGGACCGGCGATAGCAGCAAATTCCCCTTCCTGAAATTCCAGATTCACCCCCCGCAGGGCCTGGACTATTTGTCCGTTCAACCCGTAATTTTTTATCAGGTTTTCCGCCTTTACCACGGTCATTGCTTTTCCCCTCCTTCTTTGGTTTTATCTCCGGTGATTTTACCTTCCATGGTTTTGCCTCCGGCGGCTTCAGCATCCGTATTCCGGCGCAGTTCGGTCAGGGCCTCAAGACCAAAAATATCCCTGGTCTTCAGTTCCTCGGCGATGGAATTGGGGACCAGCATCATGGAATTCCCCGCCTTCAGGCCCTCGTTCAAAATCGAAAGGATTTTAAGCTTCATCGCCGGTTCATTTTTCGCGTATATGGACACCGCCTCCTCCAGCTTTTTGGCGATCTCAATCTCTGCCTCCGCCAGCAGCACCCTTCCCTTCTTTTCCCGTTCCGCCTGGGCAATACGGGAAAGGGAATCCTGCAGGTCTGCGGGAATCTGGATGTCGGTAATCTCGATGTACTGTACGGTGATTCCCCAGTCGGTGGTTTTTTTGTCCACCTCCCCCTGGATCTGCTTTTCTATCAGGTCTCCCCGTTCCAGAAACGTGGAAAGATCGTGGCTGGATACGGCGTTCCGCAGGGCCGTTTTAGAGGCCAAAACCACCGCGTCTTCGTAGTCCTCCACCTCCAGGACGGCCTTTTGGGGGTCCCAGACAAGCCAAAAACAGAGGGCGTCCACGGTGACTGTCACCGAATCGCGGGTCAGCGTCTCCTGGGCGGAAAAATCCGTCACCCGGATACGGATGTCCACCACCTGTTCAAGGCGTTCCGCCAGGGGAATAAGGAAAAAGAGCCCCGGCCCCTGGACCCGTACAAAATGCCCGAAGCGCAGGATGATCCCCCGGTCCCACTCGTTCAGCTTTCGGATGGATGCGGCGAGCAGCAAAACCAGAACACCGGCAGCCCCCATGGCCCCGTATGCCGGCAGCGGGGAAAGGCGGCCTTCCCACAGGGGGGGCAAAAAAAGGGCCGCGAGGCCTCCCCCCGCCATTAGGATAATAAGCCGCAGGACCGGCATACTAAGGTCCCGGCTTTTCCCGGAACCGGGAAGCTGTTTTTTCTTTATCAGAGGGGCCTTCTGTTCAGCGCTGTGTAATTCCTTCATCTTGATTGATCTCCTCTTTGTTCTTCACCGTAATCTTCTATCAGCCTGAGAATCTCTCGTTTGTCCGCCCCCAGGCCCTCCATTTCCCGCATAAAACGGACTACCGCCTCCCTGATCTTGGCCTCCAGGGCATCCTCCTCCGGTTCCGGCCGCTTATCCGCGATATAGGTCCCGCTCCCCACCTGGGTAGCCAGAATCCCCCGGATTTCCAGTTCTCCATAGGCCTTGGCGATGGTATTGGGGTTGATCTTCAAATCCACCGCCAGGGAACGGATCGTGGGAAGCCGGTCGCCGGTCTTAAGCCTGCCGGAAAGTACCCCGTTTTCTATCTGGCGGATGATCTGCCGGTACACCGGCACCCCATTAGCCTGATCCAGGGTAAAATTGATGATCCCCGCCGATATTGTACTATTCATCTAGTACAATCATAAGTGAACTAGTACAATATGTCAATAAAAATTTGAAAATTTTGAAGAATTTTTTGAACCGGGCGGTGGATTAAACCTGACTTGCGAATAATAATCCGATGAAGGAAGGGATCTATCTCCCTTTTCTGCGACTGGGCGATGAGAGTGGGGTTTTAGAAGCCTCCGGCTTATCGTCCTTCCCCTCCCGAAAGCGAATTTCAATAATCTCTTCCATGGCAACAATCAACAGCGGGTATTCCGCCTCCCGAATAATAGAAAGCAGGTACTCAATCCGCTGACGGTCGGGGTTACGATGATAGGCGGAATAACCGGCCTTCTCGTTGCCGTAGGCAAGCCAGTCCAGGGATATCTCAAGAATCTCACAGGCCTGGACCGCCAAATCAAAATCCAGGTACTGGGTACCGTTTATGATTTTGGATATTGCCGTCCGGGTAACCTTTAACTTGGCGGCCAACTCAATCTGCTTAAGCTTTTTACGCTTCAAAGCCAGCGCCAACCGTTCACCGTATCTGGTCATGATAGATAACAGCATAACGTCAAAAAAAGAAAAAAATCATCGGAATGGTGATTAGGGCCTTGACAGGATTCTATAATAGAGTTTATTCTCTTTTTAGGTAGTTTCTTTCTATTTTAGAACATTTTGAGATTGGAGGAATGATGAAAACCGACAGTGGAGACTGGTTTTTGATGGAGGCGCTCCGGGAAGCGGGATTTGATGTAAAGCGTATAAAAACAGGGCCTGGGAAAAAGGTAGTAACCATAGAAAAAGCGGCGATCCGGAAGTGGGAAACTCCCCGAGAGCCGGTTTTACATATCGTTGGGAAAGAGGATCGGTAAATCCAGAGAATCAGGAGGAAAAATGAAAAGGGGTACGGCGGCGTTTATCGCTGCCTTGTATGCGGCACTGTTATTTGGCTGCGCATCCACCGGTGCCAACCGGGTTGATGCTAACACGCAGATCGACCTAACCGGCAGGTGGAATGACAGTGATATTCGTATCGTGTGCGACGCACTGGTTACTGAATGTCTAAATTCGACCGGGGTTGACCGAACGATAAGCCAGTTTACCGCCTCACACAGGGGGGAACTGCCTACGGTAATCGTGGGGCGCTTCGCAAATAATTCAAGCGAACATATTGATACATCCATTATTTCCAAGATGATGGAAACGGCCATCATCAACAGTGGAAAACTTGAATTTGTTGCCGGCGGTGATATTCGGGAGGGTATCCGGAATGAACGTGACGATCAGGCGTTTAATGCAAACGAAGCTACCGCCGCCGCTATCGGGAATGAAACAGGCGCCGCCTTTATACTGACAGGGTCCGTTAAATCTTCCGTCGAAAGAAGCGGCAATACCACGGTACGCGCCTATTTTGTTGACGCCCAGCTTACCAATATAGAAACCAACCGGATAATCTGGCAGGGACAAAATGCTGATAT
>JAIRNB010000387.1 GCA_031258265.1 Treponema sp.
CTGATCAGAGTCCCCCGGCAGCGGAACTACGGGGCGGAAAAAAAACTTGTCATCGAAACCGTCAACGCCGCCGCCGCCGCTTCTTCCCCCTACGGGCAGTGCTTTGTCGAGGGGGGCTTTATCCGGGACCGGGGGAAATTGTACCTGTGGTAGAAAGGCGGCGGCTCAGCGCCTGGGGGGTTAACGGAAGACCAAGCGAAGCGCAGGGCTGGAGTGAAGGGGGGGGCCAGGATTATACAACCGTAGGTTGTATATTAGGATAATGTGGCATGGCCTAGCAGCCTGCTGCACTTGTAGATTTTTTGCATATATATGCAAAAAATCACGATTATCGGGCAGCTTTCGGAGTTTGTAAGGTATAAATATTCATTAACATGAATATTTATACTATTTTAAGCGCAAAGCGCAACAAACTCCTAGCGCCAATAGATGCCCCAGTGTTGAATTAATGCGGCCAAGCTTTAGCTTGGCTGGCGCGCGCGCCGCGGCAAAAGCTGCCGCGCCCGGGGTGCTATGCCCGTGATCTTTGAAAAGGCCGTGCTCCCCCTTTATAAAAAAACGGTAACGCTGATTGTATACGCCCCGGAGTTTTTTTATTTTTTCCGCCGGAAAATTCTGTAGTTGATATGGGGAAAAATGTTGTGCCGCTTTTCCAGGTTTGTAAGCCATTCGGTGCTGATGTAATTGCTCCCCAGGGCTTCGTAAATCGTCGTAAAATTCCGCAGGGCGTCTTCGATCCCGGAACGGGCAAGGCCGGAAGATTCCTGGCGGTAGAGCATCCCCGGCCAGTCGGAGGACTGGGCCAGGAGAATCTCCCGGGCGGCCTGGTTTAGGGCCCGTTCTTTAAGGCCGGAATCGTCGGGGAAACGTTCCGCCAGTTCTATCATCCGCTCCAGGGCCCGGAAAACATGGCGGTACATCCAGTCATTCGACACGTCAAGCCAGGTTTCCCCATAGCCGTTGATCCCCTGGGAGGAATATTCCGGCAGGGAAATTTGGAAACCGCGGCTGTCCTCTTTGTAGAGGTATTCCGCGGGGGTCGTAAACTGAACATCGTCCCGCTCCGCCCCCTGGCGAAAAACATTTTCAAGGAAATTAAAACCTTCATGCCAGGAACGGCCCAGATCGCCGGCCTTGAACACACAGAGGGACAGGGGGGCCTCGTTCATCAGGGCGGCGGCGGCTTTTAGCAGGGAAAGGCGGCGCCGCAGGAAAAGGCCGGCATCTTCGGCGGCCCGGGCGGCGGCGGCGGCGGGATCGTAGATCTCCTCCTCCGGGAAAGAAACGGTCCGCCCCTCCCCCGGATCAAGCACATAGGCCGCCGTTAAGGGGGCCCCTGTCCCCCTCCTCCGGTACTTAAAACCCGTGGGGAGTCTGGCCCCCCCCTGGCCCAGAAAAGCTCTGATCATATCCGCCGGTAGTTCAAAGCCGGAATCCCAAAGGTTGTCCCGGTACAGGGCCCCCTGGGAAATTTCCCGCAGATCCGTCCCCGCGTAGTATTCCCGGCCCAGCACAAAGACCCCGCGGGGGGTCTGCAGGGGATAAAAGCTTCCCCTTTCCGCCGGGGGGCAGCCGTGTACCAGGCCGTGGGCCTCCACAATGGTGTAGCCCAGGTTATAGGCCCGCAGGAACCTTTCCAGCTCCCCGCTCCAGCCCAGATCGCTAAGGAAAAAACCCTGGGGGAATTTACCAAAGCGGCGGTGGTGGATGGACAGGGCCACTTCTATCTGGGCCTGAACCGCTTCGGGATACGAAACGTAGAAGGGCAAAAAGGCATGGGTGGCGCTGGCCGCCAGTATTTCTATTTTTCCCTTATGCTGGAAGGCGCTCAGGACCTTTAAAATATTTCCCCCATAGCGGACGGTAAAAGAATCCCGCCGCCGCCGGAATTCATCACAGTAATACTGCGCCAGCTCCCTGAGCCGCCGCCTATTCCGGTGCCGCCGCGTTTCCGCCTCGCCGAATTCGATCTGCCGGTCCAGGTATCCAACGTACCTTTCCAAAAGACCGGTATCCTCCAGGCAATGGCAGAGAATGGGGGAAACGGAAATACCCAGCCGGAAGGGGATCCGGTCCTGATCCAGCCGCTCCAGCATCTCCAGCAGGGGAAGGTAGGTCTCCGAAAGGCTTTCAAAAAAACGGGCCTCCTCCATGGCGGAACTAACGGTACAGCTTGGGTTTCCTATACTGGTGGAACAGGAAATACAGGCGTGGTTGGTTTTGCAGAAAAAAGGTTCATGGGCTTCCAGCACCACGGAAACGGTATGACGGCAGGACATACTAATAGGCGCCGCTGGAAAAACGGGGATGACTCATCCGCTCCGCGTTACGGAGGATGGGAAATTCATTCAACCCGGAAAGGACGGGAAGGCTGGGAGGGGGTTCCTGGTTAAGAATCGTTTTTTTCTGGAGTCCGGGAAGGCGGAAGCTCCGGGAAACGGCCAGGGCCTCCCATCTCCCGCCAAAACCGGCGCAGAGTTCAACCCGGAAAGCCTCTTTCCTAAGACCCTCCGGGGGATATTCGGAAAAACCAAGATACCGGGCGGTATCGCCGCTGTCCACCTGCACGGTAAAAAAGAAATCCCCCCGGGAATTCCCCTCCCCCGCCGGACTCACCCGGAGGAAAAAGCCGGAAAATTCGGGATTTTTTTCAAAACTTTCCCGGTCATGTTCTTTTATCTCCCAAAAAACAAAGGCCCACAGGGGGTCCCGGACCAGCACATCAATGAAGGTTATGTTGTACTGCCGGGGAATGGGGGCGGTTTCCAAATAATCCGGGGATTCGGAAAGGGATTCTTCGGTTTCCTGCTCTTCCTCCTCCTCACTCCGTTCATAATCCAGCAATTCTTCGATGATAAAGACCCGGTCAAGACCGGCGGGAATATCAATGCCGCACATATCGGCCATCCGGGCCAGCTCCCGGGTAGTCAAACTGTCAAGATAAGGCCGGGCCAGGGGAAGACAATCCATTATGAGGGATTATCATGGGAAAAGAGACAGTCCATGTCAATGCCGAAGGAACCAAAACAAGACGGCGGGGGAGACCGAACATCGACCCCTCCGGGAAAACCGGCCTGCCCCTCGCCGATGCGGAGCCGGACACAGTGGAGGAGAAGCCGCCTCAGGCCCCTGGTCTTGCGGAGGACCTTGTTCAGGGCAAAGTCCCCGTATTTGTCATCCCCCAGAATAGGATGGCCAATACCAGCCAAATGGCGGCGGATCTGGTGCGTCCGTCCGGTCCCCAGCTCCAGTTCCAGCAGAGAAAACTCCCCGCCGGCCGAGTTCCCCACAAGCCGGTAGCCGGTTTCCGATTTTTTCCGGGACACCACCCCTGCCCTCCCCCGCTTTTCCAGGTCCAGACGGATGATCCCCCTTGCCGGACGGGGAACCCCGGCGCAGATCGCCAGGTACTGCTTTTCCGCCGCCCTTCCCCCGGCAAAAACCGCGGAAAAACGGGCCGCCGCTTCCCGGCCCTTTGCCACAAGCATCACCCCAGAGGTATCCTTATCCAGCCGGTGGACCAGGAGGGGCCGGGGCCGGTATTCAGCCTCCAGAATCCGGTCCAGAGACAGGGCCACCCCCTCCCCGCCCTGAACCGCGAGGCCCGCGGGCTTGTCGAGGACCATGCAAAATTCATTTTCAAACAGAACTTCTATGCGTTTCATCGTTGTTATGTACCTGCTAATAAACTAAGGGGGGGGGCGCTGCCGGCACTAAAGAGTACAAATTCTACCCCAAGCCTTACGGCTGTTCATCCCGGCGCGCGCACTAGCCAAGCTAAAGCTTGGCCGCATTAGTTCAACATTGGGGATTTATTGGCGCCAGGCCGTGCCGCATCATCCCATATACAGCCTTACGGCTGTTCATCCCGGCCCCCCCTCGCTTCGTAGTCCTCCCCCTGCGGGGGTCCGGTCTACTCCGCTGCCCCCCCTTTTTTCTCCCCGCTGTGTTTCTATAACTGGCGGCAGTGTTTAGCGTCTGTCCACAAAGCCGCTTACTGTACGAAACTTCGTTCCCTCTTGGACAGCCCCTAATTATACCGATACTGAAAGGGTGATGATAAGATTTTTCCCGTTGTTGTTCCTCTTGCTGGCCTCTCCCCGCCTTTACCCGGAACCCTATTTTTCCTCCCGCGATGGTTTCCAATTTGATCTGCCCCCCGGTTACCGGATGACGGGGGGCCAGGGCCGCCGTTTTTCCTTTCGTAACCCCCAGGGTTCGGTCTTCGAGATTTCCACAGAATCCGGGCCGGGGAAACCGGAGGCCCTCCTGGGGCGGCTGCTTTCCCGGCTGGGGAACAGGGGGGAATCTGAGAATTTCAGCTACCATGGCAGGGCCGCGGCCCTGGCCCGGCTGGAGTTCAAGCTGGGAGGAAAGACCTGCCTGGGCTGGGGACTCTGCCTGGACCGGGGGGAGGACCTGCTCCTGGCCCTGGCTTACGGCCCGGGGGAAAACGGCCAGGAACTTTTCCACCTGTCCTCCCTGGATTCCATCGCCCCCACCGGGGCGGAACAGCTTTACTGGGGACCCGTTACCGAATACACCTGGCCCCGGGGGGAACCGGGGGAGACCCCGCTTTACAACAGCGGCGTCAGCGCCATGATCGCCGCCGGGGACGCGGAGGCGGCCCAGGGCCTGGTGGACCGGGAGTTTCAGCTCCTCCGGCAGTTTTCGGCTTCCTCTCAATGGCAGGAAGCCTGGCGCCGCTTTTACAGGATGATCCGGCGGGACTCCTGGGAACGGCTTAGGGACGCCCTTTTCCGGCTGGAGCGGAGCTGGAATGTGGAGGCGGCCCTGGGCCGGGGGAAAACCACGGAACCGGGCCTGTCGGACAGGGAACTGGCCTCCAGGGCCCTTTCCTATGTCCAGGGCTTCCGCTACGAGCGGGACCTCATGGGCAGCGATTTTGTAAACCTCGTCAGCGCCATCACCGAAGGCCGGGGAGACTGCGATTCCCGGGCCCTGCTTTGGGCCCTGTTCCTGGCCCAGGCCAACATCGACGCGGGGATCATGGTCTCCCGGGATTACAAGCACGCCATGGGGATAGCGAACATCGAAGGGCCGGGGGCCCGTTTCCCCCTTGAACAGAAAGAATATCTGGTGGCGGAGACTACCGCCGCAGTAGACCTGGGCCTCATCGGTAAAAACATGAGTGAAACCGCCAAGTGGCTGGGGGTAAGTTTCTGATACATACGATGAGCCTCCGCGGGGCAAGCCGCGGGTTAATATACGCAATGCGTTCTAAAAATAGTTATGCGAAATTTGGGCAACAATTTTCTGTAAAATAATTGACAAAAGAATAATTAGTATATAAAATAAAGGATAAGGAGGTTTTTATGATCGAAATTCAAGGTAAATACAATATTGCAAAAGTTTTTACGGATGAATTGGATGCCTTTTCTCGTGACCAAATAGAAAATCTTTGCAATCAGTCTTTTGTAGAAGGAAGTAAAATTAGACTTATGCCAGATGTCCACGCTGGAGCCGGATGTACAATTGGAACAACAATGACAATCAAAGACAAAATTGTTCCAAATTTGGTTGGGGTAGATATTGGTTGTGGCATGGAAACAATTATTATAAATAATGACACAAAAACATCAAAAAATTTTGACCCTGTGCGTCTTGATGAAATAATTCATTTGGAAATTCCTAATGGAATGAATATTAGAGATGATGAACATGAATTTATTAACAAAATAGATTTTAGTAAAATTCGATGCCCTGTAATTAATAAAGGATATGCACAAAAAAGTTTGGGAACTCTTGGTGGTGGTAATCACTTTATTGAAGCAAATAAGGACGATAAAAACAATTTGTACATTGTCATTCATTCGGGCAGCCGTCATTTAGGAAAAGAAATAGCTGAATATTATCAAGAGCAGGCATGGAAACAGTTGAATGGTAATGGCAGAGTAGACATTGATAATATTATATTAAAACTCAAAGCCGAAGGTCGAGAGAAAGAAATTCAAGATACTATTAAAAAGATAAGATTTCAAATAGTAACAAATGTTCCAAAAGATCTTGCTTATGTTAGCGGTAAATTATTTGACGATTATATTAACGATATGAAAATAACTCAGTATTTTGCACTGATTAATCGAAAGGCTATGATGTATACAATTTTGAAAGGATTAAATATTGAAAACGAAGAACAATTTGAGCAATTTTCAACGATTCATAATTACATTGATACTGAATCGATGATTTTACGGAAAGGGGCTGTTTCTGCAAAGAAAGGTGAAAAATTAATTGTACCTATTAATATGCGGGATGGGAGTATTATTTGTGAAGGACTTGGAAATCCAGATTGGAATTATTCTTCACCGCACGGTGCTGGAAGAATCATGAGTCGTAAGAAGGCTTTTATGACACTAAAGTTAGAAGATTATAAAAAGGAAATGGAGGGAATTTATTCAACGTCCGTTAATGAACAAACAATCGATGAAAGCCCCATGGCCTATAAAGCAATGAATAGTATTATCATCAACATGGGGGAAACGGCAAGGATATTAAATATTATAAAACCAATTTACAACTTTAAGGCGGCAGAGGATCAAGAACCATGGAAAAAGAAAAAGCTGTAAAACGCCCAAACTTCGCATAGCAGGACTGTTTACGCATCGCCGCCAGTAGGCGGCTCGGGCTACGTTTTGGCTAGGTCATTGCGTTACGCTCCATTCCCACGCCAAAACTCCGCCACATTTTTGCAGCCCTGGTATTTGCTACGCAAAACCCTTATTCGGGCTGCAAAAACGTCGTAAACAGCCGAAACGTTAGAAATAGGGGCTTCCCCAAAACTGGAGTTTTTGAACAATAAAACTAACAAAAAAATGAAACAGCACCGGGATTAATATGGGCAAGCCCCGCTTTGTGCTTGATGCCAGCGTCCTTATCGGACATCTAAACCATAAACTAAATTTACTTACCTTTTTGGAAACCCAGGGTGAATGTGAAATATTTACCACACTGGTTTCAGAGATTGAAACCCTTACCAAGCCCGGCATGACCTAAGAGGAAGAAACCGAAGTCTTTGCGGTTTTGCGTTGTTTTATGAGAGTAGAAATTGACGATACCATCCGTAGCCTAACTGTCCAAATTCGCCGCACAAAAAAGCTTCTTCTGCCTGCC
>JAIRNB010000001.1 GCA_031258265.1 Treponema sp.
GCGCCCGAATTCCTAAGAACCGGACGCTATTTTATATAGGTCCGCAGTTTGGACAGGACTTCCCCGAAATCCAGGGGCTTACCCACATGATCGTTCATCCCCGCGTTAAGGCACTTTTCCACGTCTTCCCGGAATACGTTGGCGGTCATGGCGATAATGGGGACCGGCGGGGGGGATAGGGCCGAGCGCAGTTCCGCTTCCCTGGCGCGGATTCGGCGGGTGGCTTCGTAACCGTCCATCTTCGGCATCTGGACATCCATGAAGATCATGTCATAACGGCCGGGAACAAAAACATTCACCGCCTGGAGGCCGTTTTCCACGCAGTCGATGTCTATGGCGGTGGGTTCCAGCAGGGCCAGCACGATTTCCCGGTTTATCTCCACATCTTCCGCCAGAAGGACGCGGCGGCCCTTGAAGCTGTCGATTTCCTCCTGTCCGGTATCGGCGGCTATCTGGTTTTTTACCCCGATGCACTGGTTGATGCAGTCGGCGATGGCGGAGGGGAACAGGGGCTTGGAAAGGAACCGGTCCACCCCGGCGTTCCGGGCATCCCGCTCGATGTTGTCCATTTCCCCGGCGGAGATCATGATAACCACCGAACGGGAACCGGGTTTAGTTCCGATTAGTTCCCTGATCCTGCGGGTTGTCTCGATGCCGTTCATGCCCATCATCTGCCAGTCGATAAAGTAAATATCGTAGGAACCGTCCTTATTGATTTTGGCGACGGCTTCCTCCCCGCTGGAGGCGGTATCGCAGGCAAAGCCGATCTGCGTTGATATTTCTTTGAAATAATTGCGGATATAGAGATCGTCATCCACGCAGAGGACCCGCACATTACCCCAATTTACCCCCGGACTTACCATATGTTCGCTGCTTCCGTTGTCCTCTTTAACCTTGACGGTAAATATGAAGCTGGAACCCTGGCCAAGCTGGGATTCTACCTTAATGTCCCCGCCCATCATCATCACAATCCGCCTGGATATGGCCAGGCCAAGGCCGGTTCCCCCGAAACGCCGGGAAGTATTACTGTCCGCCTGCTCAAAGGAATTGAACAGCCGCTCCTGTTGGTCCGGGCTTATCCCTATCCCGGAATCGGAAACCTCAATCCTGATAACGCAGTCGTCTCCGGCCTTTTCCGCGAGCCGGGCATCCAGGCGGATAGAGCCATGCTCCGCCGTAAATTTAACGGCGTTGCTTAAAAGGTTGGTAATTACCTGGGCAAGCCGCTGATCGTCACCGACAATGAAGGGAGGTATAGCGGAATCTATGTACACGGTAAAATCCTGCTTTTTTTCCATAACCCGGAAGTTAATTACATTTACTACCCTTTGGAGCATCTTTTCAAAATTAAAACTGATGGGGGAAATCTCAAACTTGTCCGCCTCGATCTTGGACATATCAAGCACATCGTTAATAACCCGCAGAAGATGTGCGGAGGCGTCCCCTATCTTTGTAAGACATTCGTCTTTCCGCCCCATATCGGCGGAGGATCTGGCGATACTGGTCATGCCGATGATGGCGTTCATGGGGGTGCGGATCTCGTGGCTCATGTTGGCAAGAAATTCGCTTTTTGCCCGGGCCCCGGCCAGGGCTTCCTCCCGGGCGGCGACAAGACTTTCCATTGTTTCATTGCGGACCAGGGCATTTACCAGGAGCAGGCCGGCGGAACGGAGTATTCCCTCCTCATCCCCGGAAAAGACCCTGGCCCGGCGGCAGTCATCAAAACTGATAAAACCCCAAAAATCACTATGGAGAAAAACCGGGATAACCAGGAGGGACCGGACGGCATATTCCGCAAAAAGGGACTGTTCTTTCGGGGGAAACCCGTTCAGGGGGCCGTTTATGCAGCGCCCGCCGGAAAGAAGCTCCTCCCAGTGGGGAAGGGTGTCCTTGTAGGAAAAGGCCATATCAGGGGGCTCCCATATAAAGCCCCTGTCAGCCGACCAGGAACAGACCTGGGTATAGTACAGGGCCCCCCCTTCAAGGCCGTTTTTCCAAAGGTTTATCCGGTCAACCTCCATGTTCCGGGCCAGCATTTCCATGCTCCCACCGATAATATTTTCAAATTCGCCGGTATCCGATGAGAGCAGCAGCATTGCCGCGTCATTCACCACCCGCAGCAGTTTGTCCTGCCGGGCAAGACGCTTCCCCGCGGCGTCTACCTTTTGTTTTTCCAGCAAGTAGATTCGTTCCTGAAACAGGATTACCAGGCCGATAAAAAGGCCGGAAGTTAAAAAGGCCAGAATATGGTCAAGGAATATGTAAGTCCGGTTCGGGAAAATTACAATTTCCGGGAACAGGTACTCGGCGGTATAGCAGCCAATGACCAGCAGGACATGGAAGCCCAGAAAAACATAAAAGGCCCTTCCCTCCAGAAACAGAAAAATAATAACGATGGAAAGGACAAAAAACGCCGCCATGCCGCTTTCCCTTCCCCCCAGGAAAAAGAAAGCTATGGGAAACAAAACATCGCAAATCATGAAAAGGGCAATCCATGCGCCCTGGACATACCAATGAAACCGGTTGCAGACAAACATCAGGAAACCGATAAAAAAAACAATACCGGCCATCACCAGAATCATGACGGTGCTGGAACCCATGAAGAGCCTAAAAATGGTGGCGGCCAGGGCGGCGGCCATTCCCACCAGACAGATCATGTTTATCATCCGGGCGTCAACGGAAAACTCTTCGGAAAAAACGTATTTTCTTATAAAGGCCCTTAATTTTTTCATACCAAACTTTATACCAGCTTTTTAACAACACTAAATACGACAGCAAAGCGCCGGACACCCGGCGGCAATGCAGGTTTTATGCGCGAAACGCCGCAAAGCGCCGGAGCCTTCCCAAAACTTCAGCCTTTGGAAGACAGACAAAACCCGCCCGGCTTCTTTTTTAGAAACCCTTCACACCGGAAACAAAGTTCCCGCACTAACCGGATTTTGTGGATGACTCCCCATTATAGTATAAAAATATTAACACGGAATAGGGGCTTTTATCCAGGGAACAGGTATTTACTTTTTCGCCATGTTTGCGGGAAATTGGACCTGACAATGAAACCCGTGCTTTTTTGCTGCCTTTAAGCGTTTTTTTAAACGATCATTGTTCTATTTATTTAAATGTTCAAAAACCTCAGGTTTTGAGCAAACCTGTTATCCAAAGGCAGCTTAGCGGTAAAAAACCA
>JAIRNB010000032.1 GCA_031258265.1 Treponema sp.
ATCTCCCGGTAAGCATGGATGTAATGGGCCTGGAAGAGGCCAGGGAGAGGGGGGCTATCGCCCTTTTTGGGGAAAAATACGAGTCCCAGGTCAAGGTTTACACCATCGGGGATGAGTCCACCGGGATCTTCTCCCGGGAGGTCTGCGGCGGTCCCCATGTGGAACGGACCGGAAGCCTGGGAAGCTTCAAAATCCAAAAGGAGCAAAGTTCCAGCGCCGGGGTCAGGCGAATCCGGGCGGTTTTGGAATAGCCAAAGGGCGGATTTTTTCGTATATTTGGGAGGTTATTCTTAAAACCCGGTTAGTTTTGGATTTTATCTGGCCTGTAGTTTGGCCGCCGTAACCGCATTTCCCGGCAGGGGTTTTAAGTAGAGTCCGTCCATGATGTATATAATGGATTCAGGACCGCGGGTTCCTTGAAAAAGGTATTTGCGCAGCGGTTTAGTACAGAACGTAGACGCTAAGTGAAAGGATATTCTATGAGACGGTTGTTTTTCACGGCTTTATTCCTGGCGGTTGGATTCCCGGCGCTTTTTGCCCAAAATGAAGCTCAAACGGTGGCAATGATCGAACTTGTCAAAAAGGAACCTATTACCGTACGGCAGCTCAAGGCGGAACTGGCCCCCCTGGAACAGGCTCGGGGCCGGCCTTACTCCGTGGCCGAACGGCGGGCCGCCCTGGATGAACTTGCCAATCAGCGGCTTATCCTCCAGGCGGCGGAACGGGACAGGATCGCCGTATCGGAAAGTGAAATTGACGCAGCCCTGCGGGAGTCCCTGTCCCAGCAAAGCGGCCGGGCCCTGACGGATGCGGAATACGCCCAGGCCATGCAGCAGTTGGGGACCAACACCGCGGCGGTCCGGCAAAATGTAAGCAAACAGCTCCTCATGCAGAAGTACCTCATGTCGAAGAAGCAGGCGCAGATCAACGCGGTAAAGCCGCCCACCGATGAGGATGTTCTTAACTGGTTTAACCTTAACAAGGCAAAAATGATACGGCCGGATACGGTGCGTCTCAACCTGATCTCCGTCCCCTACGGCCCGGATTCGGCCAGCAAGCTGCGGGCAAAGGAAGTTGCCGACCGCCTGGTCCGGGACATTGGCGGGAACATCTCTAAATTCGACGAGGCCGTCCTGAAAGGGCAGGCATCGCGGACGGGCAATGGGGCTGTGCCGGAGGCCGGCTATGTTTCCACCCGGGGATTTTTTGTAAGCCGGACCGCGGAGGCCCAGCAGGCGGTGGGGGAAAAGTTCCTTGCCATAGCGTTTAGCCTTAAACAGGGGGAAGTGTCCCCCCTTATCGAAAACGATCTCGCCTACCAGTTCATCAAAGTTACCGAATTTTTACCCCAAAAGGCCCTGGAACTGGACGATCCTATGGACCCGGCGAATCCGGTTACCGTAAGGCAGTACATACGCCAGGGTATTATGAACGAACGTTTTCAGGTGGCGGTGGATCAGGCCCTTAAAGAATTGATTGACGATCTGCGGAAATCACGAAACGTGGTAACGATCTATGAACAGTATTTGAACTGGTAGCATGGCATCCCGCAGGAAAGGACGAATACTGGCCTTCCAGGACCTCTACTCCTGGGAAGTAAACGTTAAAAAAATTTCCCGATCGGAAAGCCGGGCCGGGGAAGTCCCCGCCGTTCCCCCGGAGCTTTTGGAATTTCCCTGGCTGGAACAGGAGAAGCGGGCCGCCCTGGAGGAGGACATCTCTGTTTTTTCCCGGCTCCTCGTGGTGGGCACCATAGAAAACATCGCCGCCATTGATAAAATGATCAAAAAACACCTGGAGAACTGGGATTTTAGCCGTCTAAGCCGGGTAGATCTGGCAATTTTACGGATGAGTACCTATACCCTGATGTTTCAGGCCGACGTGGCCCCTTCCATCGTCATTAACGAAGCCATCGGCATTTCAAAGGAATTCGGCGCCAATGACTCTTATCGTTTCATCAACGGCGTGTTGGACAGCATCAAAGAGACCCTGCAAAAGAATCCGGCCCTCCGGGGAACCGGGTGATCCCTAACCCCAAGGCTTCAGGGTTGGTGATCAAAGCGGCGGCCGCGGCGGGGCTCCTGCTTTCCGCGCTCATCTGCGCTGTTCTCATTGCCGTTACCCTGCGGCCCCGGGGGGCTGCCCCCGAAGGGGGCGGGTTTCACCGCCTGCTGGAGGATTACGACCGGATCTTCGGGGCCGGGGAACAGGGGAAAAACGGGGCCGGCGGCCGGCCGGAAACTCCGGCCGCCATGCTGGACCGGCTGGACAAAATCGAGAAAAACGTCCAGGGAGTCGAATCCTGGCTTTCCCTGCTCAAACGCCGCCGGGCCCTGGCAAAGGCTTACCCCCGCATGACCGGCCAGTACCAGGATGCCTGCCGCAGGGCTGCCGCGGCCTTCCCCTGGTCTGAACCCCTGGCAGCCCTGGCCCTCAGCCTCCCCGGCAGCGCCGAAAGCCGGGACCATGGGGCCCTCATTAACAATACCCGGTTCATTCCCCTGGCCCTGGCCGCCGCCGTCCTCCGGGGGGACTTCGACAGCCCCGGCCGGGCTGCCGAAAACAGGGGAGAAAACCTCCTCTCCCTGGGGCTCCCCCTTATCCGTTCCGGCCTCCCCGCCGGCATGGGGGACCGGCTTATCGTCAATCTGGTCCTTTTGAAGATTCTCAAAGGGGACTACCCCGGCGCGGAGGCCCAGCTTCAAGGGCTTTCCCGGAACGCCGGCCAGGGGGCCTTCCTGGGGGAGTATTACTATGATTTCGGGGACCCCCTGCGGGCCGCAGAAATGTTTAACCGGGCCGGCGGCGAAGGGGGACTACTCCGTTCAGCGGACGCCCTCTGGCTGGGGGGAAAAAACGAAAATGCCGGAAACATCTGGCGGACCCTTATCTCCGCGGCTGCGGGGCCGGAGGCGCGGCTCCGCAGCCTCTACAACTTAGGGGCCTCCTTCCCGGAGGACCGGGAGAAATGGTTTACCCTCCTCCACCGGGCCGGGGAGGAGGATCCCGCCCTCCGGGGGAATTCCGCCTATGTCTACGGCTTAATTGGTTATACCCGGTATATGGGCCCCTACGAGGCCCTGGAACTTCTGGACAGCCGGCTCCGGTCCCCGGAGGATTCCCCGGCCCTGGCGGCCCTGCGGGACCTGGAAATCCTGCGCCGCCGGGGGGAACTCTGGCCGCCCGAACGGACCGTGGCGGAAACATGGCTGCTCCTGGACCGCTACCCCGGAGACCCCAGGCTTTACAGTTGGGCGGCCTGGTACTTTGACTATCAGCGCCGCGGAGAGGAGGGGGCTATCCTGATTAAAACCGCGGGCTACCGGAACATCCGCGAGCCCCGGCTGGACCTAAGCGCCGCCCTGAACGATCTCGCGGCGGGCCGCCTGGACGAGGCGGAAAAGGGGCTGCGTTCCATTGTTTCCACACCGGCCGGCCGCCAAATCTGGCAGGCGGAGGCAAACCTGGGCCTTATCGCGGAAGCCCGCCGCGCCCCTGCCGAAGCCCTGGAGCATTATGAAATGGCCGCCGGCGGGGTTAAGGACCGGCAGGCTGCCAGCCGCCTGCAGCGGCGAATTGCCGGCTGCCTGCGAAGCCTGGGCAGGAAAGAAGAAAGCCGCCGGGTCCTCCGCTACAGCCTGGATCTGGACAGTGGCAATCTGGCGGCCCGGCTGGAACTGCGGCGTCTGGAAGAAGCGGAAGAAGAGTAGAATCCGGACAAAATTTTCTTGACCACCGTATCCAGTTTTTGTATATTCAATTACGGGTAAATTGCGGGGAACTTCTAAAGGCTTCAGTGTTTAGAAGTTCCCCGCTGAAAACGGCGCGTTTTGTGCCTTTAGGCGTAAAACCGCGCGGCGTTTCTAAAAACCAGCCGGATTTTAGAAACGCCTGTGAAGTCCAAACTAAACGGAGGATTTAAACTATGAAGGTAAAGCCCTTGGCAGACAGGATCATTGTCAAGCTGGAAAAAAGTGAAACAAAATCCGCTGGGGGAATCATCATTCCCGACACCGCCCAGGAAAAGACCCAGCAGGGCGTAGTGGTTGATGTGGGGGACGATAAAGACGTTATCAAAGTGAGTCCCGGTCAGAAGGTCCTGTACGATAAATACGCGGGTACCCAGATTAAAATTGAAGGGGAAGAACACCTGATCCTCAAAATGCAGGATATTCTCGCCACTATCGAGTAGGAATCCGCGTGAAAGCCCGGTCCCGAAGGGTCCGGGCTTTTTCTGTGTCATTTTGATACGGTTTTTTACACATAATTGGAAAAAGTGTCATATTAGGACAGATTAAAAACAAAAATTCTAAAATTCCTCTTTTTTGGCTTTACAAAATCCTATGGACTTTGTTTCAAGCCCCCGTGGGTTTTAAAATTCTGTCCTTTCATCCGTAATTCCTCGATAAAATCTCCCTTTTTTCGATATTTTTCTATTTTTTCGGTTAAGACGCCGGTCTTGGCATGGTTTTTGCTCTTCTATTAGTACAAACCATATAGGAGGCGTTAATGACCGCGATGACGATGAAACGAACGAAGCTGAAAAAAGAGAATTTTGACGGAAGGGAAAACATCCTCTCCACCTACCTGCGGGAGATCAATAAGATCCCCCTGCTTTCCAGAGAAGAAGAAGATACGGCTGCCAGGGAGGCGGCCAAGGGCAATAAAGCCGCCCGGGACAGGTTGATAAATGGAAATTTGCGATTTGTAGTGAATGTGGCGAAAAAGTACCAGGGCCAGGGGCTTGCCATCATGGACCTGATTAGCGAAGGCAACATCGGACTTATGAATGCCGTTGAACGTTACGATGTGGAAAAGGGCTATCATTTTATATCCTATGCCGTGTGGTGGATTAGACAGGCAATCCTTAAGGCTATCTGTGAAAAGTCCCGGATGATCCGGCTGCCCCTGAACCGGGCTAACGAACTGGTTCAAATCCAGAAGGCCCGCAAGCTGGTACAGGACAACCAGTCCATAGAAGCGGAAATCCGGGAAGTGGCCCGGCTCCTTAACATGGATAAGGAGCATGTGGCGGAACTAATAAACATCAGCCGGGAGCATGTCTCCCTGGATAACCCCATATCCGCGGACAGGGACTCCAGTTCCCTGGAAGAGTTCATCGAAGATGAACAGCACGAGGCCCCGGAACAGTACGCCATGAACCGGGCCTTGAAACAGGACATAGAAGATGTCCTGGAGACCCTGGATAAGAAAGAGGCGACCGTTATCCGCTTCCGTTACGGCCTGGGAAACTGCGCCCCTCTTTCCCTGAAGGAACTCGGCGACCGTTTCAACCTGACCAAAGAACGGATCCGGCAAATCGAGAAGAAGGCCATCAAGCGGCTGCAGCATCCCATTCGCCGGCGGCTTCTTAAATCCTACGTGGCCTAATACCAGGATTTGGGCGCATCCCCGCCTTTGCTTTCGCAAAGGCGGGGACCGGGCTATCCGCTCCAATCTTTTGGCTTCGCCAAAAGTATTTCCGCTCTATCCCTTGCGCATTCGCATTGCGGCGCAAAAATCGCTTTATAGGCGGTTTTGAAGGTTTTGCACACGAAACACGGTGAACTGCTAGCATACCGCCTAGACAGTCATTACAGTAAACCAATGGAACAGGTATTTCTGCCGAAGGCCGTCATATTCGATATGGACGGCCTTTTGCTTGACACCGAACGGCCGGTCAAGGATCTGTGGTTCAGCGCGGCCCGGAGTAAGGGCTGGGAGATTCGCCAGGAAACGGTACTCCGTACCACCGGGGTAGACGAGGGCAGCACCCGGCGTATCATGGCGGAAGAATACGGCCCGGACTTTCCCTACGAGGAGATTCGGATTGAACTAAGCCGCCTGATCAGGGAAAAAATCGAACGGGAAGGCATCGCCTGGAGGCCGGGACTCCCCGTCATCCTGGATAAACTGGAAAAACTGGAGATTCCCTTTGGGCTTGCCACCTCCACCAGAAGGGATACGGCCCTGTGGAAGCTGGAAAAGGCCGGTCTGGGGGGACGTTTCGCGGTAATCGTCTGCGGGGATGAAGTGGAACGGGGTAAGCCCGCGCCGGACATCTTTTTACGGGCCGCCGCGCTCCTAAAGGCGGCGCCGGGGGACTGCCTGGGCCTGGAGGATTCCCCCGCCGGGCTGCGGGCCCTGGCCGCCGCGGGAATCCCTTCGATCTTCATCAAGGACATGGTGGAGGCCCCGGCGGAACTCCTGTCCATGGTGTGGCGCCGCTGCGAAGACCTGGCGGAGGCGGCCTCCCTTATCGG
>JAIRNB010000137.1 GCA_031258265.1 Treponema sp.
GGCTTTTCCCGGCGCCCTGTTCCTTATTATCTTTTGCTATTTTCCCATGGCCGGGCTTGTGATGGCCTTTCAGGACTACAATAATTCTTTGGGCATTATGGGAAGCCGTTTTATCGGCCTTGGCAATTTCAAATTTCTTTTTTCGACGACCGACGCCTTTATCATCACCAGAAATACGGTACTCTACAACCTGGTATTTATTGTGTTTAATATGTTCCTCGCGGTACTCATGGCCCTTATGCTCAGCGTCCTTAGAACCCGTAAAACCGCCAAGGTTATCCAGACTCTTTACATGCTGCCCTATTTTCTCTCCTATGCGGTTATCAACATTGTGGTATATGCGTTTCTCTACCGGGATCACGGCCTTATAAATGAAATAATGGGGTATTACGGCCTGCCCGATAAAACCAACTGGTACCAGCAGGCCTGGCTTTGGCCGCCCCTTTTGATCTTTGTCAACGCATGGAAAAACGTGGGCTATCAAACAGTGCTTTACCTGGCGGTAATCTCCGGTATCTCGCAGGATTACTACGAAGCTGCCATGCTCGACGGCGCTTCCAAGTTTCAACAGGCCCTGCGTATAACTCTGCCCCATCTCCGTTTTATCGTGGGTATTTCTATCATCATGTCCATGGGTTCTATTTTCCGGGGCGATTTTGGCCTTTTTTATACGGTGCCCCGGAATACCGGCATGATCTACCGGGTTACCGATGTCATAGACACGTATATTTACCGGGGCCTTACCTACCTGAATAACGTGGGCATGTCCACGGCGGCCGGGCTTTACCAGTCGGTGGTAGGCTTTATCCTGGTTCTTATTGTCAACGCCGTTGTCAATAAGATCGATCCCGACAGCGCGATGTTTTAAGGGGCGGCTATGGAAAAAACGGGACGGAAAAGAACGGCGGCGGGAAAAGATAACCTTACCCAGATTTCCTGGAAATGGAATACCGCTTTTCTTATCGCCCTTTTTGCCGGGACTCTCATCATCATCCTGCCCCTCCTTTTGGTGGTTATCATTTCTTTTACCAGCCAGCTTTCCATCGCCAACAATGGCTATACTTTTTTCCCCTCGGAGTGGACTCTGGAGGCTTACACCTATCTGGCAAAAACAGGGGACGCTATCCGCGATTCCTACATCATTACTATTTTTTATACCGCCGCCGGTACAATTATGAGCCTTTCGGTAATGACCCTGTACGCCTATGTTATTTCCCAGCGTTTCTTTGTGTTCCGCAAATTTTTTACATGGCTCCTCTTTTTTACCATGTTGTTTGGCGGCGGCCTTGTTCCTTCGTATATACTAAATGTGCGTTACCTCCACATTAACGACTCGGTGTGGATTTTTCTCCTGCCTTCCCTTATGGGCGGTTTTAACGTGATCATCCTGCGGACATTTATTAAAACTACCATACCGGAAGCTTTTATAGAATCCGCCAAGATTGACGGCGCGGGGCACTTTACGATTTTTCTTAAGATCGTGCTGCCCCTTTTTAAGGCGGGGATAGCCACCGTGGGGCTTTTTAACGTCGTGAGCCGCTGGAACGACTGGTTTACGGGGATGCTCTATATTGATAAACCCAGGCTGGTGCCCCTCCAGACCATGCTGATAAAACTCCAGAACACCATAGACTTTATCAAGCAAAACGCCGCCGTGGCCGGCACCCCCGACGGTATCGCCCTGCTGCGTTCCCTGCCTTCGGAGAATATGCGCATGGCCTGTACGATTATCGTTATACTGCCGGTTCTCTTTGCATATCCTTTCTTTCAGCGTTATTTTGTAAGCGGTCTTACGGTGGGCGGCATTAAAGAATAGGCTTGTTCAAAAACTAAGGTTTTTGAACAACAAACGCTTAAAAACAGCGGGCTAAAAACCCGGCTGGTTTTTAGAAGTTTCCGGTTTGTGGATTAGGTTCTCCGTTGGGGAACATGGTAAATTTTTAGTTTTGGAGAGAAAAATGAAGAAAGCGTTATTTATCACGCTCGCTTTCCTGACGGTTTTTTCGGCCGCCGTATTTGCGGGGGGCTGCAGTCAGGCGGGGAGAACAGGGGGAAATGCGCCCGGTTATACCGGGAATCTGCCCTATGCGGAATTCGACTGGTACATCGGGAATAATCCCGCGGGATCGCCGGATATTCCGGTTGTCAACGATGCCCTTAACGCCTATATCGGGCCCAAGATCAACGCCAAGGTAAATGTCCATTACTGGCCCAGCGCCGATTGGGAAACCAGGATGACCGTTATGGTATCCTCCGGGCAGGATTTGGGGATCATTGGTTTTGGCAGCCAGTCCAAGCTTGATTACCTTATCCAGTCCCAGCGGGGTTCCTTTTATCCCATCGAAAAACTCCTGGATCAGTACGGACCTAAAACCAAGGCCCTGTTCAATAAGGGGGTTTGGGACGCCATGACCATTAACGGCCATATCTACGGCATCCCTTCCCTCAAGGATAACTGTTACATCATTTCTTTCATCTACAATGAGGAAATGGCAAAGAAACTTGGGGTAGACGCCGCAAAGGTTCCCTATACCGGCGGCTGGTACAAACTGGAAAGCTGGCTTAACGATGTCAAGGCAAAGCGGGATCAGATAATGGGGGCCAATATCGAGGAACCCCTTATTTGGAACAGCGAACTTGAGATGCCCTACAATTTCGCCCTGAATACCATGCTTAACGACAGTTTCCTGGCGGTTACCAACATCGACGGGATCATGGACATTGCCGGCTACGATTCAAAGACCGTATTCAACCTTTACGGCACCAAGGAATACCGGGATTTTGCCCATGCCCAGTGGCGGATGGCGCAGAAGAACATCCTGGCCTATGATTACACCGATAAAGAACAGTGGCAGTATACGGGTAATGTTTTTGGCTTTGTCGGCTGGGGCTACACCTATATGCCGGAACACCTTTATGGCAGCGCCTTTACCACCAAAATGGTTGAGCCCGCCCGGGTATGGACAGATACTCAGAATTTCTACTCCGCGGGGACTGCCATTTCCGCGGCTTCCAAAAATCCCGACCGGGCTATGATGTTCCTGGAACTGGTCAACAACGATCCCTTTGTGGCTACCATGATGCGTTTTGGCGTTGAAGGCCAGCATTACAAGAAAGACGCCCAGGGAAAAATGACTTTTGAAGGTACGCGGAACGCGAATGCCGCCGAGCGGGGTTATTACTACTGGTACAACGCCCCGGTGGGAAACCTTACCATTGTTAATGCCCCGGAAGATCACGCCGGCCCCAATGGCATCATGTTTACCAAGATGAATCAGTTTAACAGCGCCGCGAAACAGCCCGCCTATATGGGTTTCTCCTTCGATATTCAGCCGGTGAGCAACGAAATTGCCGCCTGCACCAACGTTGTCATGGAATACCGCGATACCCTGCGCCGGGGCCAGGCCGGTTCCGAAGCCGAAGTTGACAGGCTTATTGATGAATTTAACGCCAAGCTTAAGGCCAATGGCCTTGACAAGATTCTTGCCGAAGCCCAGCGCCAGGCTAACGCCTTCCTGGCTTCCCGCTAGAGATTTTAAGGAAAACGAAAGCCTGCCGGTGTCCGGCAGGCTTTCGTATAAAAAATGCGTAATATCCTTTCGGTGGACGGCGGCGGCAGCAAGCTTCGCATGCTCCTCTTTGATGAAAACTTTAATATCCTTGGGCGGGGCCTGGCGGGAGGGGTAAATACCAATTCCACCACGGCGGAAAATTCTTTATCCAATATAAAGGATTGTCTGGACCAGGTTTTCGGCGGAAAACCGCCCCCGCCGTCTATTGATAAGCTCTACGTGGTCTTTGTCGGCCCTGTGACGGTTTTTTTGGACATTCTCAAAAAACGAACCGGGGTAAAAGAACTTGCCGTTGTGCCTGAATCCGAGGCCGGTCTTATGGCGGGAGCCCTCTGGGAAGATGGTTTTTTGGCCGTGTCGGGTACAGGTTCCGATATATTCCTGGTGGATAAGGCGAATCGTTTGAAGGCCCTGGACAGGTCCAGCCGCAGGACGACTATTGGCGGCTGGGGCCCCATCATCGGGGATCAGGGGAGCGGGGTCTGGATAGGTCAGACGGCGATCAGGGCGGTGGTATCCGGCATCGAAGGCTGGACGGAGAAGACCCTGATACACGATCTTATCCGGCGGGACTGGAAGCTCAACAAGGATTGGGACATGGTGCCCATGGTGTACCAGGAACCCGCGCCTTTCAGAAAGGTAGCCTCCCTGACCCGCCAGGTTGAGGAAGCCGCCGCCATGGGGGATGCCGCGGCTCTCCGCATTGTGAAGGAAGCCGGCGAACTTATGGCCCTTCAGAGTCTCGCGTTGTTTGCCCGCTTTGAAATTCCCCCCGATATGCGCCGGCTTGTTTGCTGCGGCGGCGCCTGGAAAACCCACCCCCTGATGTTTGAAACCTTCAAAGAGAGAATCCTCGTAAAATATCCCGATTTTGATATACGAAAACCCCTCTTTGAACATCTTCTGGCGGGTCCCGCCTTTGAAATGTCCCTGCGGGGGCTGGCAAAGCCCCAGGCGCTAAGGATTCTGAGGGAAAAATTTCCTGATTTTATTATTACATGGTAAACCGGGCTTGTTCCAAACCCCGGTTGGTTTTGAACCAAACTATTGGAAAAACCGCTAAAAGTCCGGTTTTCCATTAAATTCAAGGGAGACAGTAGTATGCTTGTTGACAGTTTTTATGATTATTGCGGGAAACTTCTGGATAATATCCGGCGGGACGAAGCGGCCACTCTGGAAAAGGCCGCCGAGATGATCGCCTCGGCTGTGGCGGCGGGGCACAATTTTTTTATCCATGACCGGGGCCACTGTATCGGCGGGGAACTGCTCGCCCGGGCCGGCGGGGCGGTTTTCGTGCGCCGCCTTGATATTGTCATCCCGGACCCAAGCCTCCTGGCGCCCCACACAGGTTCCCGCAAACTATCACGGGAAAAGCTTTCCGGCGACGCCCTGGTACAGCGAAAAAGAAAGTTTGAAACCGAATATGTCGATTACCTTTTTGACATCAACGGCCTTGCAAAGGATGACGTTCTTTTTCTCAATTCCAATTCGGGCTTCGGTTTTGCCGCTACCAATGTGGCCGCCGCCGCAAAGCGGAAGGGCCTTAAACTTATTGTCATGTCCTCCAAACAGACATCCGCTTCCGTTACGCCCGAGGGAAGTGATAAAAAACTTTCCGAATACGCCGACATCCTCTTTGATAACCATGCGCCTTATGGGGACGCGGTGTTTGAAGTCAAGGGTCTGGATGAAAAGCTATGGCCCGCTTCGGGCATGGGAGCCGCCTTTATCGCCTGGCCCCTTATCCTGCGGACCGTTGAAAAACTCCAGGAAAAGGGAGTTAATCCTTCGGTTTTCCGCAGCGCCAATATTCCCGGCGGCCCCGGCCAAAACGCCGAGGTGACAAAACACTACGAGGATTTTGGGTATTAAGCCATGAATGAAATCGGAGCATACCTGGAACGGGTGCGGGCCATCCTCTGTGAGGCGGAAAAGAGTCAGGCCGCCGTCATGGAAAAAGCCGCGCGGGCGCTGGCGGCGGCGATAGCGGAAAAACATTCAATCTGGACCTTTGGTACGGGACACGCGGGGATCATCGCCATGGAGCTGTACTACCGGACGGGGGGGCTGGCGGTGATCAACTACCTGCCCGCCCCCGGCCTTGTTATGGATGTGATGCCGCCGACCCTTACCACCGCCATGGAGCGGCTTACCGGTTACGGAAAGGAGCTTATCGCCGCCCACCCTGTTAGGGCGGGGGATGTGATGATCCTCCACAGCGTGTCGGGGCGGAACGCCGTGCCGATAGACGCCGCGCTTTCCGCGAAAGAGGCGGGCGTTTATACTATTTGCCTTACCAACTTAAAAACCAGCGGTTCTGTTTCGTCCCGGCACGGAAGCGGCAAAAAACTCCATGAAGTGTGCGATCTTGTCATCGACAACTGCGGCAGCTACGGAGACGCCGAGCTTGAGATTCAGGGCTTCGCCGGGAAAGTGGCCCCCACTTCCACGGCGGTGGGGGCCGCCCTGCTTAACGCCGTTGTGGCCCGGACGGCGGCCTTGATTTTGGAAATGGGCATTACTCCGCCGGTTTTTGTGTCATCGAATGTACCCGGCGGGGATGAACACAACGCCAGGCTTATGCGGGAACACGGCGGCCAGATTCATTATATGTAAGGAAGTCCCGGCGGGAGCCGCTTTCTAAAGGGTTTCCAGCTTTTCCCGCACGGCATCGTATTCCAGATTGTCAATTTGCTCCCGAAGCCAGGGAATAAGGTCCCCGCCGGATTCATATTCACAGCCCTCAAGTTCCGCCATGATATTTTCCATTATGGCGGGCTTAAACCGCCTGCTGGCGTCAAGCAGCTTTTCAAGCAAAACCTTGTCGGGGGCGGCGGCTTTCTGTTTTGGGGAACTGTTTTCCGCCGCACAGTCCAGCAGTTCCCTTATGCCCCCCATGGCCGTCTCAACCTTCGATATGAAGGCGGCGTTTTTAGAATTTACCTTTTCGTAATCCCCGGCCTTGGCGGCAAACTCAAGTTCCTCCGCTTCCCTGCCGATTTCCCCGGCGCAGATGCCGTAGCTTGCCCCTTTAAGGCCGTGTACCGTTATGGCGTACTGCGGCAGCGTTTCCCGCGACAGGGATCGGAGCTTTTCCAGCAGTCCCGGCGTATGGGTCAGGTACGATTGGAGAATTTGCAGGTATATTTCTTCGGTCTCATAGCGTTTTACCCCCGCCTTTAGATCTATGGCTTCCAGCCTCGCGTTTTCAAGTACAGTCCCCGCCGCCCTGGTCCCGGTTTCTTTGGCCTCCTGTTCGGCCTTCCAGAGAGTCTCCTCGGTCTGTTTGTCCCGGACCCATTGGTTAAGGATCACATCCAGCCGCATAATGTCGATAGGTTTTGCGATAAATGCGTTAAACCCCGATGCGAGGAACATCTCCTCGTTTCCCGCCAGGGCATTGGCGGTAAGGGCGATGATGGGCACGGTCTTGGCGTATTCCGTGCCGATTTCATTGCGGATGATCCGGGCGGCCTCAATGCCGTCCATGCCGGGCATCATGTGGTCCATAAATATCACATCGTATTTCACTTCTTCTTTGCGTATCTTTTCTATCGCTTCCGGTCCGCTCAGTACGCAGTCTATGGTAAGGCCGTAGGGCAGCATGAGGCCCTTGGCCACATCCAGATTGGTGGCCACATCATCTACCACCAGCACTTTTCCGTAGGGCATGCGTACCCGGACCAGGTTTTTGTTCCGGCTGCGCCGGGTCTCGATGAGCCGGAAGGACATAAGGTTTTCCGCTACTTCTTTTCCGATTGGCCTTTCGTTGACGATCCTTTGGCGGATACGCACGGTAAAAATACTGCCCGATCCGTATTCACTTTCCACCTTGATGGTCCCGTCCATCATTTCCACCAGCCGCCTGGTGATGGAAAGTCCAAGCCCCGTACCCTCGATCTTCCGGTTTGCCCTGGTATCAAGCTGGCTGTACTCCGAAAAGAGCTTGCCTATGTCCTCCTTCCTGATCCCCTGGCCGGTATCGCTTACGGAAAAAATAATCACCGCATCGTCCCCCTGTTTTTCCCAGCGGACAAGGAGGGTGACTCCCCCTTCTTTAGTGTACTTAAAGGCATTGGAGAGGATATTGTTTAACACCTGTTTTACCCGCAGCTCATCACCGTAAAGCCGGGCCGGCAGGGTGTCGTCAATGTTGAGTTTAAAGGTGATAGCCTTGGAACCGATGCGCACGATGTTAAGCTGCACCGTGTCGTTGATAAGGCTTGGGGTATCGTATTCCTCGGGGATAAGTTCAAAGTTCCCCGCTTCGATTTTGGAAATATCCAGAATATCGTTGATGATCCCCAGCAGGGTTGAACCGGAATTGTATATCTTTTCCAGGTCCATATAGGTATCCTCCGGCAGCTCCTTCTGCAGTTGAATCTCCGAAAGGCCGATAATCGCGTTGAGGGGGGTGCGAATCTCGTGGCTCATGGTAGCCAGGAAGGAACTTTTCGCCTTTGACGCCGCTTCCGCCGCTTCCTTGGCCCGGAGGGTCTCGGTAACATCGTGGAAAAGGATCATAACCCCTTCCACCTTGCCCGTTTTATCCCGCATGGCGGTGGTGTTGGTGGTATATATTCGCAGTTCGCCGCTGCCGTCAATATCCAGCGCTTCTTCCGATTCTATGGTTCCCGTTTCTTCCACGGCCCGGCCTATATAGGTTTCCGCATGTTCCGAAAATACATCGTTGTTGAAATACTTAAAAACTTCGGAAAAATGCAGCCCGTTGATTAGGCCGAAATTCTGAATCCCCGCTATTTTAAGAAAGGTATCCGTACAGTAGGCAAAGCGTCCTTCACCGTCCAGCAGGATGATGATGTTGGAACTGTTTTCCAGCATCATGTTCATGAATTTTTCCTGCTTGGTCTGTTCCTCTTTCAG
>JAIRNB010000160.1 GCA_031258265.1 Treponema sp.
AAGGGATATAACGCCTTGAACATCACCATAAGCATACGTAAAGTGATTATCGGAGCAAGAGCACATGAAAATTATCGCGGCCCCGGACTCGTTCAAGGGGAATATGGGCGCCCCGGAGGTTTCCGCGGCCATTGAAGAGGGGATTCTCCGGGCCGATAGTTCCGCCGCCGTATGGAAAATTCCCTTGGCCGACGGCGGTGAAGGTACAGCCAGGGCGGTAACAGAGGCGGCGGGGGGCCGCCTTGTCGATGTAACGGTCAGCGGCCCCCTGGGCGATAAAACCAGGGCCTCCTTCGGCCTTATCGACGGGGGCCGGGTGGCGGTGCTGGACATGGCAAGCGCCTCCGGTCTGGAACTCATAGGCCGGGAGCGGCTGGACCCCATGAAGGCCAGTTCCTACGGTACGGGGGAGCTTATCAAGGCGGCCCTGGACACGGGAGCCCGGGAACTTATTATCGGCATTGGCGGCAGCGCCACCAACGACGGGGGGCTGGGGATGATCAGCGCCCTGGGTTTTAAGGTCCTGGATGCCGGAGGCCGGCCCGTGGGCCAGGGGGGGGAAGCCCTGGGGAGGATAGCCCGGCTGGAAAGTGGCGGGGCGGACGGACGGCTCAAGGGGCTCTCTATCAAGGTGGCCTGTGATGTGACTAACCCCCTTCTGGGACCCCGTGGGGCTTCTGCGGTATTTGGACCCCAAAAGGGGGCCAGTCCCGAAATGGTAAAGGTTCTGGACGCCGGTCTTGCCAAACTTGCCCAGGCATGGATCGGGGCGGCCCTGGCGGAAGATACGGATCAGCCGGGGGACGGGGCCGCCGGGGGCCTTGGCGCGGCCCTGCGGATCTGCCTGGGGGCGGTAATGGAATCGGGGGCCATGCTGGTAATGAAATATGCCCATTTTTTTGACCGGCTTCCCGGGGCGGACCTTGTGATCACCGGGGAGGGGATGACCGACAGCCAAACCGCGGGGGGGAAACTCTGTTCCGTGGTTGCCAGGGAAGCCCGGAAAGCGGGAATTCCGGTGGCCCTCCTTTCCGGCGGCCTGGGCGGGGATGCCGCCGAACTGTTCCGGTCCTTTGATTACGCGGTTTCCATCGCCTGCGGCCAGATTGGGCTGGACGCCATGATCAGGGACAGCCGGCGGGACCTTAGTTTGGCGGCGGAAAACCTGATCCGGGCCATCCGTATCGGGAGTACCGGGAGTATCGGGAACCGGCTGGGGGGCGCTCCGGGGGCCGCGGAATCCGGAGGCCGGCAATGAGCCGCCTTCCCCTGCTGCCGGATCGGCGGCGGCCCCTGATCTTCGCCCACCGGGGCTGTTCTTCCCTGGCCCCGGAGAATACCATGGCGGCCTTCAGGAAGGCCCGGGACATTGGGGTGGAGGGGATCGAACTGGATATTCACGTTTGTAAGACCGGGGAACTGGTGGTAGCCCATGATGATAACTTCCTGCGTACCGTTCCCGAAGGCTTAAACGGCGGGGGGCGGTCTATTGAGGAGCTGGAGTACGGGGAAATCCGGGCCATTGATGTGGGGGCCGCCTTTGGCCGTCAAAGCGGCGTCCAGGAGGCCCAAGCCGTGGCTCCGCTGACATTCCGGGGGGAGCATCCCCCCCTTTTAGCTCAGGTCCTGGAAGAATTCTGTCCTGGCATGTACATTGATATTGAACTTAAAACCCGGAAAACCAGGGACGATCCCCTTCCGGGTCTTACCGCGGACATGCTTAAACATTTTGGGGACCGGGCGCTGAAATCGGTAACGGTTTCCTCTTTTAATCCTTTTAGCATCCTGGCGTTCAAAAAGCTCTGTCCCACAGTTCCCACCGCCGTCATCTGGTGCGTTGACAGGGAAGTTCCCCCGCTGCTCCGTTATGGCTTTGGCAGGATCATTTCCCGCTGCGATTACCTTAAGCCGGTGTACCGGCAGCTTAACCGTTTTTCCAGTTTTCGCTTTCGGACCCTGGAAGGCCGGCCCCTGGTAGCCTGGACGGTGGATGAAAACGCCCTGGCCCAAAAACTGCTTAAAACCGGCTGTGACGGCATCATATCCAACCGGCCCCAGGACCTGCTTTGACAAAGGGCGAACCGGCCGCCGGACCGGTCCCCCACGAGCAGGTTCCCCAGGGATCCCCCAAAGCTAAAACAGATGAGGCCGGGGCCCTGGTCCGCCACGGATCAACCCTCTCCCTCCTTACCCTGGTTTCCCGCATCCTGGGTTTAGTCCGGGAAATGGCTAAGGCCAGCCTTTTGGGAACCAGCGCCCTTTCTGACGCCTTCTCCGTAGCCTTCATGATTCCCAACCTGTTCCGCCGTCTCTTTGCGGAAGGTTCCATCGCGGTGGCCTTTATTCCCACCTTCCGGGAATATTTGTTGAAAGACCCCGCCGCTAAAGCCGTGGAAAACCGGACCGGGGCGGGTAATAACGGCCCCTTCCCGGACTCCACCGGGGAATTTCTTTCCTGCATGTTCAGTCTGCTCATTTTTCTGGTAAGCCTGGCGGTGATGCTGGGAATTCTTCTAAGCCCCCTCATCATCCCCGTTTTTAAGCTGACGGAAGCCGATGAGGCGGTCCTCCTTACCCAGATCATGTTCCCCTTTCTGGGCTTTATCTCGCTGGCGGCCCTGTTCCAGGGGATTCTCAACAGCCTGAAGGTCTTTACCCCCTCCGCCCTGGCTCCGATTGTCCTTAACCTGGTGGTGATTGTTTTCTCCTACGGCCTCTCCCCATTTACCGCGAATCCCGCCAGGGCCATGGCCATAGGGGTCTTTACCGGGGGCTTCCTGGAAGCGGCAATCCAGTTTCCCTTCGTCCTTAAAATGGGGCGGCGTTTCTTTTTCGTGAACCTTAAACGGGCCTTTACAAATCCGGGAACCAGGAAGGTCCTGGCCCTTATCGGCCCGACCATTGTGGGCATGGCGGCCTACCAGCTTAACGACCTGGTTTCCACCGCCCTGGCGGGGAATGCCGGGAAGGGGGTAATATCCAGCCTCCAGTATTCCCTGCGGCTCCAGGAACTAATTTTGGGGGTCTTTGCCGTTTCCATCGGCACCGTACTGCTCCCCGATTTGGCCGAGTACGCCAAAACCGGCCAGTGGGGCATTTACAGCGAACGCCTTTCGGCGGCCATGAACGTCATCGCCTTTATTACAATTCCTATCACCTTTTATTCCCTGGCGGAAGGGGAGACCCTGATCCGCCTCCTTTTCCAGAACCGGAGCTTCGACGAAATTTCGGTAAGCCTTACCCTTGAGGCCCTCCGTTTTCACATGCCCGGGCTTTTCTTCATCGCCCTTAACCGGATTCTCGCCCCGGCTTTCTATGCCCAAAGCGATTCCAAGTCCCCCACCCTGGCGGGAATCATCTCTTTTGGAGTGAATATCCTCCTGGCCGCCGTTCTGGTCCGCCCCATGCGGGGGGCCGGTATCGCCCTGGCCCTTTCCCTGTCCAGCGCGGTAAACACCGTCCTGCTCCTGGCCTTTCTCCGAAAAAACCCCAAGATTGGCGTAGGCCGGGCCCTCCGCGCCACCCTGTTTTACGCCCTGAAACTCCTCGTTTTTTCCTTCCTCGCCAGCCTTCCCCTTCTGGCCCTCCGTTCCCCGCTGGCCTCCCTGTTCAGCAGCCGGGGCCGCCTTATCCGGCAGGGGATTCCCCTGACAATCTCCGGCCTCATATACGCCGCCCTGGGGCTGGCCCTGCTTCTCATCACAAAGGACCGCCAGCTTCGGGCAATCATCAGAGTACTCCGCCGCCGGAAAGTCCGTTAGCAGATTAGTACGATTGATCCTGCGAATTTGGGCGCATTTTTTGCTGCCGCAAAAAACCGGGCTATCGCTGCAATTCCTCAGCTTTACCTGCGGTAAAGCTTCCGGTATTTCCGCTCTATCCCTTGCGCGATAAGAGCAGCCGAAGGCTGTATATTAGATAATGCGGCATCGCATAGCCCGGAACAGGCAATCGTAGGTTGTATATTAAACCATTGCGGTATTGACGAGTACTAATAAAGCCCCAAATTAAACTGTCGCGCTCCGGCTTTAGCTGGAGCAGTACACGCGTGGGTCTTCCGGAGCCCGCAGTAAAAGCAACCGCGATTTCCCTATGTTATACGGCAATTCCGAACTGGTTGTAAGTTGAAAAGACACCCGGTAAGGGTAACGCGGGGTGTGGGAGACAAAAAGTCATGCTTGCGTGGCGTTTTTGGCCTCCCACAGGACCCCAGATAAATTTCTTATGGCGTCTTTCCAGTTTTGAAATTTTGAATTCGGAATTACCGCAGATTGCCCTGTTTTTCTTGACAAACCGGTAATTTATCGTTAACATTAACGATAATGTTAACGGGGATAATCTTCGATATCAAAGAATTTGCTGTCTTTGACGGTCCGGGTATCCGTACCACCGTGTTTTTCAAAGGTTGCCCCCTGCGTTGCCGCTGGTGCCACAACCCGGAGGGTCTAAGCCCCGGACCCCAGTTAATGGTCAGCCTTGGAAGCTGTATCCATTGCGGCGCTTGTCTTGCAATATGTCCCAGTCCGGCGGCTTGTATCCATTGCGGCGCCTGTGTAAGCCATTGCCCCCGGAGGCTTCGGCGTATAGTAGGGGAAGAGTACACAGCGAAGGTTTTATCCGGGAGACTGCTCCGGGACAGTCCCTACCTTAAAGCCAATGGGGGTGGCTATACCCTGTCCGGCGGGGAACCTGCTTTTCAGGGGGATTTTCTGCTGGAATTACTGGGATGCCTGCGGGGCAATCACCGGGCGGTGGAGACATCTGGTTACTGCCCAGGGGAACTTTTTACCGCTATTCTGGGGGAAACGGAATTGTTATTGCTGGATCTTAAATCCGTTGATCCGGATATTCATGAGCGGTATACCGGGCTGGATAACCGGATCATTTTAGAAAATCTGGAAAGACTAAAATCATCGGGCGGAGATCATATTATCCGTATACCGGTGATACCGGGGGTTAATGACAGTCCGGAACATTACCATGCGGCGGCGGAATTATTAAAAGACGATGGCGGGCTCATAAGAGTAGAATTATTGGCGTACCATAAAACGGCAGGGGCGAAATACGGCATGCTGGGTATGAAGTATCAGCCCGGTTTTGATATTGAAAAAAAACCAAATATGGATACGGATGTTTTTTTATCAAAAGGTATTCCATGCGTAGTTTTATGATTGCCCCGTTCTTAAAAAAAAGGAGGCTCTAATATGACCGAATATATCCAAAAGATGCTGAATTACTTTGTTATCAGAAAAGAACATCACGGTTTCAGAAAAGTCCGGGAGGAACCTTATGTCCTGGCGGAGGAGTATGCCAAACAGGGGCTGGAGGATCTGGAACGCGCTGCCGCCCGCTTTCGTTGGGTTCTGGATCGGGAAACCCCCGTGGTTTTTCCCGATGAAAATATCGTACTGCTCCGGACTGTCACCACGATACCAGAAATTTTTACTCCCCGGGAATTCGCGGCTATTAAAAAAAATCATGCCATCCACGAGCAGGGGAAGGTGAGTAACGTGAATCCCCGCTATTCCCTGCTTCTGGATACCGGTACCCGGCGAAAACGGGAAGAAATAGCGGAACGAATAATTGATTTTGAAAAAACCGGTGATACGGAAAGACTGCGGTTTAGTCGGATTCTCCTCGCCGTACTGGACTGTTTCGAAAGCTTTGCGGAACGGTACCGGCAGGAGGCCCTGCGGATAGGCAACGCCCGGGCGGCGGAAGTTTTGTCCCATATTCCCAGGGAAAAACCAGCCTCTTTCCTTGAGGCTCTCCAGTTTCTCAGGCTCATTCATTACTGCCTGTGGTGTAACTTTAACTATCACAATACTTTTGGCCGTTTTGATCAGTACCTCTATTCCTATTATAAAGGTGATATTGATAAGGGCGTATTGACCAGGAATGCGGCATTGGAATTGGTAGAAGAATTTTTTATCAGCTGTAACAAGGACAGCGATCTCTACCCCGGTATCCAGCAGGGGGACAACGGGCAGAGTATCGTCCTGGGAGGCCTCAACAGCGATGGCAGTGACAGCTACAATGAGCTTTCTGAATTGTGCCTTACGGCAAGCCTGGAACTGCGTCTCATCGATCCTAAAATTAATCTGCGGGTGAACAGGAATACCCCGGTAGAACGGTATTACCAGGGGTCAATCCTTACCAAACAGGGGCTTGGTTTTCCCCAGTACGCCAACGATGATATTGTGGTTGAAGCCCTGAAACGCTGGGGTTATACGGAAGCGGATGCGTACAATTATGTGGTGGCCGCGTGCTGGGAGTTCATTGTCCCTGGTACTGGTATGGACATTGTGAATATCAATGCCCTGTCCTTTGCCCGTGCGGTTATTGCCGCTGTGAACCGCAGCCAAGAGTGGAATACCTTTGAGGAACTCCTGGAAGTTGTCAAAGAAGAGATCGGCATCCAGACAAAAAGCATCATGGATGCCACTGCGGATATTTACATGGAAAGCGCCCCCTTCCTAAGCCTGATGATGGATGGCTGCGTTGAAAGGGGCCGTGACATATCCTGGGGGGGTATCTACAACAACTATGGTATCCATGGTACGGGGCTTTCTACGGCTGTTGATTCTCTTGCCGCAATACGGAAGTACCTTTTTGAAGATCCGCGTATATCCAAAGATGAATTAAGACAGGTATTGAAAAGTAATTATGAGGGCCGGGAGGATCTCTATATTCTGTTTCGCTATGAAGGGCCCAAGATGGGCAACAATGACGATTCTGTGGATTCTCTGGCGGATAAGCTGCTTGACTGGTTTGCTGACTCCCTGGAGGGCCGGAGGAATGACCGGGGTGGGATATTCCGGGCCGGTACCGGGTCGGCAATGTACTACATTTGGCACGCCAAAGACGAAGAAGCTACTCCCGATGGCCGTAAACGCGGAGAATCTCTGGCCTGTAATTATTCTCCCAGCCTTTTTAGCCGTTGCCGGGGCCCCATTTCGATCATTAAATCTTTTGCCCGGCCCAGCCTGGTCCGCGCCGCCAATGGAGGCCCCCTTACCATCGAGCTTCACGACAGTGTTTTCCGTAACGATGACAGCATCCTCAAGGTGGCCCGCTTCGTAAAAAGTTTTATGGACATGGGCGGACATCAGATGCAGATAAACGCGGTGAACCGCGATAAATTGATCGATGCTAAAAAGAATCCGGAAAATTACCGGAATCTCATCGTCAGGGTATGGGGCTGGAGTGGTTATTTTGTGGAACTGGACGAAGTATATCAGGACCATATCATCGAACGGATGGAGTTGAGCTTGTAGATTTTCCGTGCTATACTCCCCGACATGAGGCGTTTTCTTCGTAGAGTCACGACTCTCAGGGATATAGCCCAGATAACGGGTTACAGTGTTAATACTATTTCCAGGGCTTTACGGGGTAAAGATGATATAGCCCCGGATACGGCGGAAAGAATACAAAAGGCCGCCGCCGAGATGGGCTATATTAACAATGCCGCCGCCGCCTCCTTGCGGCTTGGGCATACAAACATGATTGCGGTCATTTTGGGGGATATATCCAATCCCCATTTCAGCATCATGATGAAGGAAATCGAAAACCGCGCCCGGGCGGATGGGTATGGTTCCTTTTTGATGAATACCAACGAGGATCTGGAGGTGGAGCGGGCGGCCATACAATCGGCGCTTAATAAGAACGTTGACGGAATTATTATCTGCCCTTCCCAGCAGGACGATTCCAATATCCGCTATCTTTTGGAAACCCATATTCCTTTTGTACAAATAGGCCGTCATTTTGATCTGAGCGGCGCCGGCTATGTGGTCTGTAACGACGAATTGGGGGGGTATCAGGCTACAAAGTACCTTCTGGATAAAGGGCACCGTGATATAGCCATGCTGACCGGCCCGTCATATATATCCAGTGCCAGGGAACGTCATGCCGGCTACTGCCGCGCACTGGCAGAACAGGGTGTTGAGTATCGGCCGGATCTGGTACGGGAGTCTTCTCTGATCGGCTGCTCCGGAGTAATAGAAGACATGTTTCGGGAGAAACTCCACTTCACGGCTTTATTTGCCTTTAGCGACATGCTGGCCTGGGGGGCCTGGACAGCCCTGTATAAATGTGGCCTCCAGGTCCCGGAGGATTGTTCTCTTGTGGGTTTTGATAATATCCAATCCCGCTTTGCAATTCCCTTTCGTTTGACAACGATTAGTTCTTATAAGGCTAGGATGTCTACTGCCGCTGTTGAATGCCTGCTCTCCATTATGCGTGACGGGAAGTTCTTAACAGGGGAATCCGGCCTTGTCATTGATACCGAACTGGTTGAAGGCGAAACTGTAAAACCCCGGAGTAGTACGCAGTCAGTATTATAGCGTGAATGTTACCTTGGAATCCGGGCGCATCCCCGCCCTTGCTTTCGCAAGGGCGGGGACCGGGCTATCGCTGCAATTCCTCAGCTTTACCTGCGGTAAAGCTTCCGGTATTTCCGCTCTATCCCTTGCGCAATAAAAGCAGCCGAAGGCTGTATGCTGTATATTGAATGATGCGGCACGCATAGCGCCGGTAAATTCCCCAGTGTTGCGCAAATACGCCCTGGCTTTAGCCAGGGCAGGGCGCGCGCGGGCCAAACGGCGATAGCCGTTTGGCCTTCACCGTAAATCTCACCCTGACTGGTTGAATATTACAAAAAGAACGGTAACTCCTATTCCGTTACGCTTGCCTTCCGTGCAAATTCAGTCAAAACAGATGACAATTTTGTATATTTATGCACTATTAGGATAATATTCGTATAAATATACGATAATTATGACTCGGCTAATAGTTAAAAAAACGAAAAAAAGCTTGACAGGCCATGGATATGCCCTGTATTATCACATTATCGTTATCGGTAACGATAATGATGATTCGTTGATCTTTAGTAAGGAATGAATCATGACCGAGTGGAGTCACGTTTTTATCGAAGAAGATCAGTCTCTTTGTCTTAGTAAAGACAGAGTAAACCTTTGGGGAAGAGTTGCTTTTTCCTCAGAAGGAAAACAGTGGAAAATAGTTTGTTCCCGGGATGGCGTACCAGACCGTATTGCCTTGGTCGATCCTTCTGACAATGTGCAGGGTTATCTTGTATTCATTGCCGGGGGTGATAAGATCGAGCTTCTCTTTTACCACCGGAGTGCTCAGAACTACAAGGGTGAATTTACCTTCGAGGGAACCATTTCGTTTCCCGCCGATGGTTATTCCTGCATAACCAAACCACGCAGGGATGAGCGTGTTATTTCATTTTCCCTGAATGCCTTGCCGTCACCGCTTCACGATTCACTCTTTTCTCCTCAGGAAGATCTTGTTCTTCATATCGGCGCCGAACGATTTACTTTCGGTAAAAGCGGGAATGGGTTCTTTACCTTCGGATTTTCGGGAAAAATTGAAGAACCCATCGAGGCTGGGCTGACTATTGTTCTGGAAGAACACTATTTTAAAAACCGGTATATTCCCTATTATCGTCCCCGGGATCGTGGCCGTTGTCCGGCGCCGCCAACGGGATGGATGTCATGGAACACCTACTTTGACAAGGCTACTGCTGAGGATAATCTGGCGGAAGCCCGTATCGGCCAAAAGGAATTGCAGCCTTTTGGTTGTGAAATCTGGTCCATAGAATCCTGGCAGGGCAATTCCAATGAACTGCCGGTAAGTAAATTTTACAATATGGATCTTGAAATGAATGAAGATCAGTTTCCCTTGGGAATGAAGCGACTTGCTGATGATATTCGTGCTTTAGGATTCAAACCGGGCATTTGGATACCACCCTGGGGTACGGGTAATGTTGATTTCTACGAGGCCCACCGGGAATGGTTTCTTCACGATAAAAACGGGAAAGCAATTGCTTGTTGGAATGGGAAGTATACCTTGGACCCAACGGTGGTAGAAGCCAGGGAACACCTCAAAAATATGTTCCGAATAGTATCAAAAGAGTGGAACTACGAATTTTTCAAAATCGACGGAATATCGGGAAGGCGTCATGAGTTGGTTGCCCATTTCTACGAACGGCCCGAAATTCGAGCCTGTTTTCGAGATCCTTTCTGTCCGAACCCAGTTGAACTTTGTCTAAGGGCTTTCCGTGAGGGAATAGGGGATGATCGTCTATTCCTCGCCTGTCAAGGCCACGCTACGGGGCCAGAATCTCTGTACGCCGATGCGGCCCGAATCGGCGCAGATATAGTTTATCCCAACGAACCTGTACGTTGGGATAATATTCTTAACCAGGGAAGGTGTTTCCTCAACCAGGCGTATACCCACGGTATTCTAATGATAGCTGATCCCGATACTCTTCTAGTAAAGGATCTTAATACTGAAGAAGCCAGGGTTTCCGCTACACTAATCGCCTTACCGGGGCAGTTAACTTTTTTTGGAGATAAGCTTTCGGGGCTTTCACAGGATCAAATGAATATCCTCCGGCAGACTCTTCCAGCTATCAATGTTCATCCCGAGCAACTCTATCCATTTTTCTCCATGCTGCCGATCTGGAATCTCAGGATAAATCACAGGGTTTTGAAAAATTATAACACGGTGGCTTTTTTTAATTGGGAAGATAAAAACCGTACTGTTTCCGTAGAGGCCGGTGAACTTGGTCTCGATAAAGATGCTGTGTATATAGCTTATGAATTCTGGACCGGGAAGGCAGTCTCATGGAAAAGCCGGACCTTTAGTCTTGAAGTCCCGGGACGAGGCGTGAGGGTAATCGCGCTTCATAAAGAGGCTGTTTTCCCTCAATGGCTGGGTAGCGATCGTCATATTTCACTGTCGGGCATGGAAGTATCTTCTTGGGACTGGGATGACAAAAACGGAAAGCTTACGGGAATAATAAAGTGTGTAGGAGGATTTCCCATTAAAACCGCCGCAAGGGTTCCCAATGGCTTCCATTTTGCCGGAATTGAATGTAAAACCGCCCAGGGTACCATACAAGAGGATGGAGATGTTTTGAAAATAAGCATTCTCTCCAGTAAAACCACAGATGTAACATTTATCCTAACATTTGGTAAATCATAATGTATTTTTTGGGGGGGGGGGGGGCCCGGGCGGCGGGCGGGGGCGCGGGGGGGGTGGGGGGAGGTGTTTTGTAA
>JAIRNB010000268.1 GCA_031258265.1 Treponema sp.
GCGCAAGGGATAGAAGCGGAAATACTTTTGGCGAAGCCAAAAGATTGAAGCGGATAGCCCGGTTTTTGCGTGCGGGGCACGCAAAAATGCGCCCAAAAAAATAGGAAGATAAAAAATTCCATACGTTTATCCTGCGGCTGCTTTTTCAAGGCTTGACGAAGGACCGGCAATTATGATATGTTATAAACAGAGTTGTTAGAAGGGAGTAGTTGTAAACTTCAAAATCAACATTCTGGCGGGTAAGCCGGCCTGGTTTTGAATCCCCCGTGGATGACGAGACTTTTAACATGGTTTTTCCCTTTTGGGGAGAATTGTGTTAAAAGTCTTTTTTTATACCCAAAGAAGAGAGAGGTACTTATTATGGGTTTATTGGAGATTATCCTAATTGCCGTTGGGCTGGCGATGGATGCGTTTGCCGTGTCAATTACCCTGGGTTTGTCGGCAAAGAAACCAAAACTAAGGGAGATAATGATTCCCGGCGTGTATTTCGGTTTTTTTCAGTCCCTTATGCCGGCAATCGGATACTTTGCCGGGGTTTATTTTGCGGCAAAAATCGAAAATTTGGATCACTGGATCGCATTTGTCCTGCTGGGATTTATCGGCGGGAAGATGATAAAAGACAGTTTTTCAAAAGAAAAAGGGGGAGAAAGGGCGGAGGATAATTCTTTCGGCTTTACAAAAATGCTGATTCTATCCGTCGCCACCAGCATTGACGCGCTGGCCGTCGGCACAACTTTTGCCTTTTTCCAGGTCAATATATATACAGCGATCCTGATAACCGGCGCCGTAACATTTTTTATCGCTATGGCCGGGGTAATAATCGGCAGTATCTTTGGAACAAGGTTCAAATCAAAGGCGGAATTCATAGGAGGGGCGGTCCTTGTCATAATCGGGATAAAAATTGTAATTGAGGGAACTTTCCCAAAATTCCAGTTTTTGGGAAGGCTGCCGTGAATTTAAGGGGGGAAGCTGCGGCAGCTTCGCTGCCGGTCGCCGGGCGGCCCACGTTGTTGCGCCGCGCCGGCCTCTGCGGGGCACCAAGAACTTGCTGGCGCAAGGGGGGGGCCGCTTTCCGCCCCGCCCCATTTAAGGCGGCAGCGGAGGATTCACAATAGAGTTATTCAAACAGCTTTACTTTCTCCGGTTCTGGGCCAATACGGCGATAACGATGATGATCCCCTGCACCAGGCCGTTGAGGAAGGGCGGGACCCGGGCCATGATCAACACGGTGCTGATGATCCTGAGCATGAGGACCCCCAGGAAGGTGCCCATGATCTTCCCCTTGCCCCCGGCCATGGAGGTCCCGCCAATGGCCACGGCGGCGATGGCATCCATTTCATAGGCGCTTCCCGCGCTGGCGGCCTGGATTGCCGTAAGCCGGGAGCCCAGGAGGAATCCCGCCAGGCCGTAGAGGGCGCCGGCGTACACGAAGATCAGGGTCTTAACCCGGTCCACGGGGATACCGGAAAGCCGGGCGGCCTGCTGATTGGAACCGATGGCATAGACATAGGCGCCGAATTTTGTTTTAGACATAAGAATCATGGTGATGATCGTGACGATCACAAAAAAGAACATCAAATTGGGGATGTCGAGGACTCCGGGGATAAGCCAGTGGCGATCGGCGGCCACGGCCCGGTAGGAATCGTACATGGCCCTGGACACCGTGAAAGGCCCCCCCTGGCCAAGCTGGTTGATCACCGATCTCCAGGCCGACATGGCCGCCAGGGTAACGATGAAGGGGGCAATCCGCCCCTTGGTGACTAAAATCCCGTTGATAAGCCCTACCATGAGTCCCGCGCCCAGGCAAAAGAGGAGGCAGAGAAAAACGCTGCCCGTAGAATTGAGGACCGTGATCCCCAGGCCGGAAATAAGGGCCACCGCGGAACCGGCGGAAAGATCGATCATCCCCGCGGAGATCACCAGACTCATCCCCATGGCGCAGATCCCCACGATGGCGCCCTGGACAAACTGGTTGCTCAGGTTGCTCCAGGCCAGAAAGGAGGGACTTACAATGACCGCCACCACCAGCAGCACCAGGAAACTAAGCCAGTGGCTGTACTCGGTGGTGATGATCCGCCAGATAGAGGGAATGTCGAATTTCTTTCCCTTAAATCTAAATCCTGTTATACCGGAATTTTTTATACGGTCAAGCAGCTTCATTCCCGGGCCTCCCCCATATATCCCTCCCTGTTCGCGCCGGTAGAATATTCCATGATGCGGATTTCTGAAAAATCCTGCCGGGAAAGCACGGCGTTTACCTTTCCCTTGTACATGATAAAGCAGCGATCCGCCACCTGATCGATTTCCTGATATTCGGCGCTGAAAACGATGATAGATTTTCCGGCGGCGGCCATCTGGTTGATCAATTTATAAATGGCGTATTTGGAACCTACGTCGATTCCCTGGGTGGGATTATCCATGATATAAACATCCGCGTCGATCTCCAGCCACTTGCTAAGGATAAGCTTCTGCTGGTTCCCCCCCGACAGGGAGGTGATAGGGTCCGCGCCGCTTCCTGCGCGGATATCCAGTTTTTCCTTGTTTAACATAAAGCGCCGCTGTTCTTCCCTGCCGGAGATAAAAAAACGGCGGTGCTTGGCAGCGTAGTAAGCCAGGGAATTGTTCTTTCGGATGCTCAAGTCAGGAACGATGCCCCGCTCCTTCCGGTTCCTGGGTATCATGGCAATACCGCTGCGCATGACGGAGCGGATGGATCTTAGGTTGAGGGGACGGCCGGCGATATAGAGAGTCCCTGATTTGACGGGACTGGCCCCAAAGAGACTCATGGCAAGCTCGTCGGTCCCGGAACCCTGAAGGCCGGTGACAACGATCACTTCGCCCTTCCGCAGTTCAAATGACAGGTCCTGGAAGGTCTCCCCGCAGAGCCTCTCCGCCTTAAACAGGACTTCCCCGGATGGGGGAACGGTGTTTTCTTTAAGCCGGGCGGTAACAAAACTCCTGCCGATGAGCAGTTCCGCGGCATCCCGCTCGTCGATCTCGCTGATCCGCCCGGTCCTGATAAAGGCCCCGTCCCGGAGCACGGTATAGGTATCGCAGATTTCAAATATTTCCGGCATCTTATGGGAAATATAGACAAAACTGACCCCCTGGGAACGGAGGCGCCGCATGATCACAAAGAGATTCTCTATTTCCCGGGTATTAAGGGCGGTGGTGGGCTCGTCCATGATGATAAGTTCAGAATCAAAGAGCAGGGCCCGGGCAATCTCCACCATCTGTTTTTGGGCGGTGTCCAGGTCCCCCACCAGCCGGGAAGCGGCAATCCCCGTATTCATATAGTCCAGGGTTTCCTGGGCCCGCCGCAGTTCATCCTTTTTTTTGATGAAACCCCCGGGGTGAGAGAACTCCGCCCCCAGGAACATATTTTCATAGACCCGCAGATCGTTACACAGGCTTAACTCCTGGTGGATAAAGCGGATCTTCATGGAAGCCGACTTCCGGGGGCTCATGCCGCTGATCGTTACGCCGTTGATCACCAGGTCCCCGCTATCCTGGGGAAAAGTCCCGGCCAGGACATTCATCAGCGTGGTTTTACCGGCGCCGTTTTCCCCTAAAAGGCCGTGAATCTCCCCGCTTTTCACGGTAAAAGAAACACCCTTAAGCGCGTTTACCGGACCGAAGGATTTAGAGATATTTTTCATTTCCAGCAGCATCGCTGTTTCCTCCAGGGGGCCGCGGAAGCTTCCTGTTTTACCGGCTTTATACCAGGACCCCGCCCTTACCGGCTGGGAATTGAACCGCCCTCGATTAAACCAGACCCGCGAATAAAAAAAGCTGCCCATAGAGTATCCACGGACAGCCTATGTTCGGGCAACAATGAAAGGGAGCCCCCGCAGGAGGGATGCCCCCGCGTTTTTACTACAGGCTATAACGGACCCTGTATATCTCACTCTGCATGTAGGACTTATAGTTGGTTTTGTCGATCATTTCGGTGGGAACCTTGTAGCTTTTTTGCAGAGTTCTCCCCTGAAGGGCATCGTAACCCAGGTCGATAGCATCCCGTACCATGGAAGGGGAGAAGGTGTAGGTCATAAAGTCTATTCCCGAAAGGCCGGAATTCTCGAAAAGGTCCATGAAGCCTTCACCGGCGGACACGCCGTTAATAAGCTTGATGTTGATCTTGGCGGAACCGCGGTAGTTCTTGATGGCGTTGACAAGGCCAAAAACTATTTCGTCATCGTGGGTCCAGATGGCCTGGATGGATTCTATCTCCTCCACACTTTTGGTATTGAGGTAGCTTTCCATTTGTTCCATGGCGGTCTGCTGACTCCAATTGGTCACAAAGGACTGAACCAGATTAAAGTTTTTGTCCGCGGTGGAAAGAAAACCGTTGGTCCTTTCCATGGGGACGGTGGAGCTGTCGCCCTTGAACTCCAGGTAGTTCACCTTACCCCTGGCAAGCTGATCCTTGAAGTAATTGTTGAAATAGCGGCCGGCCCCCTCGCCAATCGCCACATTATCCCCGGAAATTTCCGCCGTGGGGGAGAAGCCTTCAATAAAGCGGTCGTAGAGGATCAGGGGAATACCGGCGTCCAGGACTTTCTGGGCGGCGCTGCGGAGTTCATCCCCGGTCACCGGCCAAAGAACTACGGCCTTGGGCTTAAGGGCAAGAATGGTATCCACATGGTTGCTCTGTTCGCCGGATTCAAAGGCGGTAAGGTAACGATAATCAAAACCGTGCTGGGCGGCCAGGGCCTTAACCTGGGCTTCTCCATGGCGGATAGATTCGGCGGTAAAACCGTGGTCCGCGGCGGGGGTTATTACTCCCAACAGGGGCTTGGCCTCTCTCCTGGCCCCGGCAAAAACAAGGCCCCCCGCGATGCAGAGGGCCAGGCAAAGGGAAACGATCTTCTTCATACGTAACTCCTCCATACAAAAGCTTTTCTGCCGCCTGATTGAACAAGCCGCCGGTCAAACAGACCAGCGGCATTGCCGGGGGCAAAATTGTCCAATCAGTGTACTGCCTTTGTAATGGAAATGTCAAATACAAAAAAACCGGCCGGGGAAAGGCGGGAAAATGAACCTCCGCGGGGCAAGTCCCGCGGTATCTTTAGCGTTGCTTTAGTCAGAACGGAGGCTTGGTCGTAAGGAAATTTATAATACTCTCCCTCGTGTAAGCGAGTTCTTGGGTTCAATACCAAATTTTTGTGAACGTTGTATTGTTTGAGCCGCGGCAAACTACGGGGTATTAAACCAGACTCTCGAATAAAAAATGGCCCGCTTCCGGGTATGTCTTTTTATCTGTAAAGGCTAACACTAATATCCGAAATCAAATCTAATTCTGCCCACAATGCGCCTACATTATGGGCAGATTGTCTTATAAAAGATATTTACACCCTGTTTGGTACAAAACGGGAACGAATACAAGTTCCACCCATAAAAGCAACCGGCTTATGGGCCTAATTTTTCGCCTTAAAAAAGCGATCATAGGCCTGTTGGAAAGTACCGGTAATCTCGTCAAGGCCGGCGGCCCGGAGTTCCCCCACATAGGCATCCCAGGCAGCGTCGATGTTCCCGTCCAGTACCCATTGGGTGGTATACCTCTGAACAATATCGGAAATGGTGGGTTGTATCCGGGAGATCCTGGTCTGTTCATCGGAGCTAAGGAGCATCTTGGGAACGGGATATGGGTTCCCATATTTTTACCATGGATAAAGAACAAAGCGGCGGGGGATATTCTGAAAAAATTAATGTTCCTTGGAAGGAGACCGGGGATATGGAGATTCAGATCCTTATCGACAGATCATCGGTAGAAGTGTTTTTGTTTGGCGGAAAATACACTGTCACAAGCCGAATCTACCCCCGGCCTTCATCGATCTGCTATGATATTTTCACAGAAGGGGCCGGACTTTCCATCCCGGACCTGAGGATTATAGAACTAAGATAAATCGGATATAATGGGGCCAAGACATCAATAGTGAGGATACTTATGGCCAACATAAGGGATCTGGCGGCCTGTGCGATCCACAAGGCAGCCCATCAGCGGGGCATCCCAGTACCGGAAAACTCAAGGTAGTAGGTTACGACGGCAGCCTGATCTCTGAGATAGGACCTCAGAACATCACCACGGCAATCCAGCCTATCCGGGAAATAGCCCAACATTCCGTGACCGCCGTGGTTGACCTTATTGAAAACCGTCCCCGGCTGCGGGACCAGATCATACTAGATGTCTACCTTCATGAAGGAGACA
>JAIRNB010000351.1 GCA_031258265.1 Treponema sp.
TCGTATGCCCCCAAATTGAAAAATGCGCCCCGGTTTTAACCGGGGCAGTGCGCGCGCGGCTCACCGCGCTCTTTGCGCGGTGAGCTGGGACAAAAGCCACACGTATACACCTATCACAGTCGGCCAGGGCACATAGCCGAAGGCTGTATGGTGACTGACACCAAAGAGGGGGGGTAGCGGAGAAGACCACAGGGACAAACCCGCAGGGTTTGGCACGAGGACTTCGCAGCGAGGGCGGGGCAGCGTTAAAGTATGTCCCACATGGGCGCGATCATGCCCCCGGCTTTTGAAAGCCCTGTGCCCCCCCTATCTAAAACATCAAAAAAAGTAAATACCGGGGCCCTGCGTTACGTTGACCGACTGTGGACACCCTTCTATAGTGGTGGCATGGCGGAACCGGATACCCTGGAAAGGCTGATAAACGATCTTTCCCTGGAAGAACGTCATTCCATGCTTGAAAAACTTCAAAGCCTGTCGGTCCTGCCGGGGGAAAGCCTATACCCGGCTCCGGTGGAATCTGAAGCGGGGCCAAGTTTAGAGGAACAGTACGCCAAGCTGCCCTGGTATTACCGCCTTTTTTACTTTATCGTGAGTCTCTTTAAGAACAGGCTCCCCCAGCAGATTTTTCTCGATTCCCGGATTGCCAAACTGGGGCGCCGTATTGATCTTGAATATCCGCAGTTTTACGATTCCCAAAAGAGCCTTCTGCTGCCGGAGTTCCACCAGCTCCTTACCGCCCTTAAGGATGATGCCCGCTTTTTTTTTGACGCCCTGGATGTTTCCGTGAACCGGGACCGGGGGAGTTTTTTTGCCTTTCTGGGGTCCCTGGAAATGGCGGAAGTCCACCGCGCCCTGGAGGCGGAAACCGACCCGGAAAGGCTGCGGAATAAGAATCCCCCGGTTCCCGATTTGGAACTGCGCCAGACGGCCACCCGGGTAATGGAGGAGGCTCTGGCGGGGGTTACTGAAGCCCAGCGGGCCCTTATGTACCGCAATGCCCGGTCCCTCCAGTGTCTTAAAGAACTTTCCTCTTTCCTCTACGACCGGGTTCTCCTGGCCTTTAGTTCTCCCGAAAGCGGGCAGAGCTGTTCGATTCATGTGGTTAAGGATATGCTGGGTTCCCTGAACAACATCCTGTTTTCTTTGAAGGAGCCCCCGTCCCTTACCCTGTTGGAATCCCTGTTTATCTTTATTCTGCAGGCCCGGTCCGGGGAACCGGGCTTTGATCGTAATCAGGCGCTCCAGCGGCTCCTCCACCGGGCGGAGGGGGCCCTGGGGAACATCAGAAATTTTAACAAACGTCTTCCCTTGACCCTGATTCTGAAATGCGGGAACCGGGACATGGCTTACTATCCCCGGCAGATCTCCGGCGGGGAGGACTGGTATGCGATGTACCGGGATTATTGGCGGCGGCATATCAATTCCCGGCTTAACGCCTACATGAAGGACCGCGGCCGCCGGAGGTTACGGGAGCTTTACAGGGCTTTTTTCCGGGGGGCCGAGCCTTTGATCCTGGAAAACGCCCCCGCCGATGGGGAGGGTGACGGCTGCCCCGTTGACACGGCCCAGTCCCTGTCGTTTCTGTTGACCTTTCATAAACTGGTATTTGTACCGGAAATCAACTCCGTTCTCCTGCCCATCGTGGCGGACGGGGAATTTATCAACAAAGAAAACCGCGCCGAATTTACCGGGGCTTATAACAATCTTGCCAAGCTGGGCGATGAGATTCACGGTTTCGATGAAAAAATTGGGCCCCAGGGTATTTACGGTGAACATTACGCCCAGGCGCGCCATGATATGTCTTCCCTCCCCGTTAAACGGCGGAAAATCCAGTTAGTCCTGGACGACGCCGGGGGGGAGGGGCGGGGGATTGTCGAGAAGGCCAAGGTGTCTATCGATAGTATTACTAATATTATCGCGGGGATACTGAAAAAAGAGCCCGGCGGCAGATACGATTCCCTGTCTAACCTTCCGCAGATGGAGGCCAGGATTCCGAATTTTCAAGCAAACCTACGAGAGATCGGGGAGAAGTTTAGTAATACCCGGAGAATCCTTGAGGATGTTATCGTGCTGGAGGCGGAGAACGCCAAAAATTAGCCGGAGGAATGTATGCTGGATTACCGGAGTCCCTGGAAGCCGCTGCTTGCGGGGGCCTTAAATAAAATGCTTGCCGAAGCGGCCCTGGATGCGCCGCTGGATTCTTCCCACATCGTTGTGGAAGCTCCCCCCAGGCCGGAACTGGGGGATCTGGCCTTTCCCATGTTCAGTTACGCCAAACTTTTCCGTAAGGGGCCGCCCTGGATTGCCCAGGCCCTCTGCGGCCGGCTTTCTGCCGTCCCCGAACTTGCCGCCCAGGGCAGCTTTAGCGTTGAAGGCCCCTACCTGAACCTGCGGCTTAACCGGGGGGATCTGGCGGCCCGGGTCCTGGCCGCTGTTTTTGAGGGAGCCGGGGGGGAGGACTTTCCCTTTGGCCGGCCCGGCGTCCTGGCGGGCAGCCGGATCATGGTGGAATTTTCCAGCCCCAATACCAATAAACCCCTGCACCTGGGGCACCTCCGCAACAATGCCCTGGGGGAAAGCATCTCCCGGATTCTTAGGGCCTGCGGGGCGGAACTGTACAAAGTCTGCATCATCAATGACCGGGGAATACATATCTGTAAATCCATGCTCTCCTACCGGGAACACGGCGGGGGAAAAAGCCCCGAATCCGAAGGGATAAAGAGCGATCACTTTGTGGGGGACTGGTATGTCCGTTTTAGCCGGGATTTGAAGGACGAAACCGAAGCCCTGGCCGGAGAAGGGGGGCTGGATAAAAAAGAAGCGGAGGCCCGGGCCCCCCTGATGCTCCGGGCCCAGGAACTGCTCCGCCAATGGGAGGCCGGGGACGGGGAAACGGTGGAACTGTGGCGGAAGATGAATAGCTGGGCCGTGGAGGGCATGAAACAGACCTGGAACCGTACCGGAATTACCTTTGATAAATTTTACTATGAAAGCCAAACCTACCTTTTGGGAAAGGACGAGATTCTTAAGGGCCTGGACCGGGGGATCTTCTACCGGGAGGCGGACGGGTCCGTACAGGTGGATCTAAGCGCGGAAAAACTGGACAAGAAGGTGCTGCTCCGTAAAGACGGAACATCTATTTATATTACCCAGGACATAGGGACCGCCATTTTCCGCCATGGGGACTGGCCCTTTGACCGGCTGGTCTATGTGGTAGGTTCCGAACAACAGTACCACTTTAAGGTGCTGTTCTCTGTTTTGAACAAGCTGGGCTTTGACTGGGCTAAAAATCTTTACCACCTTTCCTACGGCATGGTGAACCTTCCCGAGGGAAAGATGAAGAGCCGGGAGGGAACCGTGGTGGATGCCGACGATCTTATCGACAGGCTCCGGGACATGGCCCTGGCCGAGATCCGCGCCAAGGAACGGGAAGAGGCGGTGGGGGACCCGGAGGCCGTGGCGGAAAAAGTCGCCCTGGGGGCCCTGCATTACTACCTCCTCCAGGTCTCCCCCTCCAAGGATATGCTCTTTGACCCCAAGGAATCCCTGTCGTTTAACGGCAACACCGGCCCCTATCTCCAGTACATGGGGGCCCGGATTTCCGCCCTGCTGCACAAGGCTTCCCTGCGGGAAGGGGATTCCGTCCCCTGGGAAGCGGCCCTGCTGGGCGGGGACGCCGAATGGGACCTGATCAAAACCCTGGCCGCTTACCCCGCCTCCGTGGCCCAGGCGGCGGAGGGGATGGACCCCTCTGTCATCACCGCCTACCTTTACGAGCTTTCCAAAAATTTCAGCCGCTTTTACCACGACTGCCCCGTCTTAAACGCCGAA
>JAIRNB010000026.1 GCA_031258265.1 Treponema sp.
AAAGAAAGGGACCAGCCAAAACGGCCGCCGTTTTCCAGAATCCAGCGGCCCGCCCTGGTCTCCGCAAAGCTGTCGTCAATGGAACCAAAGTCCAGGGCCAGGCCGGTTTGGTGCTGGCTGTAACCGGCCCTGGCGGATTCCCGGTCCGCTGCTTCCCGGCCCATTTCTTCCACGTTCCGCTGGTAAACCCGGGCCTGGTAGTCGTAGGAACGGTAGGCCGATGAGGCCCTGAGAATCACCCCTTCGGAACGGGCCGCGGCGGCCATGGTTTCCAGGGCTTCCGCCGCCTCCCGGCGGAGCATAAGGCCCGCCCGCCCCGCTTCGTAGGAACCGGCCTTCAGTTCCACCAGGTCCTCCGGCTCATAAGTTTCCGGCAAGGGGTGTTTCTTATCCACCAGCCGCCTGAGATAGGGGTCCCCCTCCAGGCAGGCCAGAAGTTCCAGGATAAAGGCGGGGCTTTCCGCTATGGCCGCTTCCAGTTTTAGGGCCGTTTCCGGGGGAAGCTCCGCCCTGGCAAGGACTTGGGGGAGAAGACCGGAACCGGGACCCTCCGGCCTCTCCGCTTCTTCTCCGGTCAGCCTGGCGATGGTCTCCGCCAAATCGGGCAGCTCCTCCTCAGTCAGCGTCCCCTGCGGGGCGCGGGAAGGGGGCCTGTCGCAGGAAACCAGACAGAGACTCAGGTAAAGCACGAGTATCCCCGTCACTTTGATTCGGTAATCCAATTTTGCATCCCCGTTTCCCTTCATAATATGGGGGCTCCCCCAATAGTCAAGCCGCCACAGGTGATGACACCGGGTGACTGACACCCGGCCAGGTTTTGGGGGGTAGCGGAAAAGCGTTTTGGCACAGCCAAAACCTTTGCAGCGGAGGGGGGGCCAGACCGGCTGCGGAGGCTACGCGGAGGTCAAGGCGGTGAGCCTTGACCCATTGTCCGGGGAAGCGGGCCCCCCCTTTTAGTCCTCCCAGGGGGAAGGATCGAGGACATCCTTGTCGATGCGGACGAAAAGCTGGGGCTCATAACCGCTCTGGGGGTAGAGGAGGTTCCGGGAGTTGAGGAAGGGCAGGCTTGTACCGGGGCTGGAGAGGTCCCCGGCGCCCAGGCGGATCATGGTTTGGGGATTCCGGGTAAGGGCGTCCCAGGCTTGGGCGGACTGGACGTATAGTCCGGCGGCCTGGGCCAGGTAACGGGGGCCGCCGCTGCGGGCCAGGGCTTCCAGGGTAACTCCCATGTTGTTCTGGCCGATCATAAGGCGCTCGGCCAGTTCAATGTATTCGGGGCGGTCGTTGGGGAGCAGTACGGGCAGGCGGGAACGCTCGGCTTCCAGGATGTCCAGAAGGCGGCTGTAGTAGCCCTGGGCCGCGTAGAAGTCTCCCCGCCGGTAACAGGTGTTCCCCAGGGCCAAAAGGAGGCGGCGATCCAGGGGGAGGAAGGAAGCGGCGGCGAAGAACCGTTCCAGGGCGGGGGCCCATTCTTCCCGCTGGTAGTGGGCGGCCCCCATGCGGTAGAGCATCTCCGGGGAACTGTAACCGTTGGCCTCCGCTTCCTGGTAGTAGTTTAGGCTCATCTCCATATCACCGGATTTGGTGAAATACTCCAGGTCCCCCATGACGGCGTAGAGCTGGCCGAATTGAGCGGCGGGAACCAGGAGACGGCGATCCAGGGCGTTTTTGTAAAGGCCGATGGCTTTAACCAGCCTTTCTTCCGCCGCAAAATACTCCCGCCGCCCCGCGAGAATTTCCGCGTCCCGTTTAAGGGCCTCGATGTGGTAAACCCTGCGGCGCGCCGTTTCTTCTCCGGCGCTGTCAAAGGCCCTTAGGGCCACCTCCAGGGTAAGCTGTTCATCCCGGGTGGCCCCCAGGTTCCGGTAGTACCGGGACAGGTGGTAATGGGCTTCCGGCAGGCCGGGGCCCAGCAGAACGGCCCGGAGGAGTACGTCACGGACGCCGCTGATCTGTTCCCGGTACTCGTCGGGGACGGTTCCCTGGACTTCTTCGGTTCGTTTGTCCAGGAGGTAGCCTCCAAGTTCCGCCAAAGTTTCCGCGCCGATTTTCTTCTTGAGGTTGTCCATGAAAAAGAACTGGAGGGAGATCGCCTCTTTAAGGTTATCGGTACGGATAAAATACTTGAGCATCCGTTCCGCCACGGGATCGGTCCAGCCGTAACGGTCCAGAAGCCGGGCATAGGCGAAACGGGCATCCTCGTAACGGGCGGGGTCGATTTCGCCCCAGGCCAGGGCATTGTCCCCCTGGGCCAGCAGGGCTTCCTGGTCGTTGGGGTTGAATTCCAGGATGTTGCGCCGGAGGAGGAGGTCCGCCTTTTCATAGTTCCACAGGTAATAGGTCTCCATGGCGGCATAGTCCAGGACTCCCTTTTTATCCCTGGGATAGCAGCTCAGGAGTTCATCGTACTTTTCTTCCGCATAGATATACTGGCGCTGGTCCCGAAAAGCCTCGGCATAGCGGTAAAACCAGTCTTTATTCCGGTGTATGTCAAAGGCCTGGGAAAAACGCTGATTTGCCCTTTCGTATTCCCCTTCGGCAATCCGGTCATAGCCCAGGCGGTAGATGTTTTCCGCATGGAGGGGGGTGTAGATGAAACGCCAGATCAGGTAAAAAGACGAAGCGACTGTTACGGCAATAAAAAGAAAAAGCCGGAAAATGGGAAGGAAATTATGGACAAAGATATAGGCGAAGCTTCCCTGTTCCGCCTCCAACTGCTCCCCGGTTTTCTTTTGGAAACCCCTGGGAATTTGAATGGTCCTGCCGAGGATCTTACCGGCCAGGGCGGCGGCTTCCCTGGGGAGGGCGCCCCGGACAAGAAGCCGGACCAGCTCCGCCATCTGATCCGGCGGGGTCGCCCGTTCCGCGATGATCTCCTCCACGGCCAGGCGCAGGTTGAGGGGATAGGAGGCCAGGGCGCGCCGGAAATTTGCCAGATCGGTTTCATCGAGTTTGATTTCCTCCGGTTCCGTCTCCTTAGGGGGGGGTCCGCTAAAAAAGCTTTTGCGGGTTTTACCGGGCTGCGGGGGGGCGCCGGGGATCTCGCCCAGCATATCGTCGATGCCGGGGAGGGTATAATCTCCCAGGTCCATGCCGGTATCTTCCTCACCGGGGACCGCGGGAGTCCCTTCCAGATTAAAGCTGTCAAAGGAATCGGCTTCGCCAAGGTTGAGGTCGGCCTCGCCGAATCCCTCTTCGGGGTCAAGATTGAGGCTTTCCATATCATCATCACCGGATGATAGCTCAGATGGTTCAAAACCCTGGCTGTCCGCGGTCCCACCCTGATCCTGATCTTCGTCCAGACCCAGGTCCTCATCCAGACCCAGGTCTTCAAGCTCCTCCGTTTCGC
>JAIRNB010000031.1 GCA_031258265.1 Treponema sp.
CATGGGAAGAAATATTTGGGGTTTTCCGGATCTGGGCGCCATGCTGGAGGCGGTACGAGGCCTTGTCCATTCAGGCTGGACGGTAAAGCAGGCCATGGAGAGGATTGGGAATTAAAAAAAGCTAGGGCAGCCATTAAAAAAAGCAGTTTTGTAGGCCGTAGGCCGAAAAACTACCCGAAAAAACGGTCTAACGCCCGCTTTTTCTAACAAATTCAAGGCAGCTTTCCCAAAACTTCAGTTTTGGGAAAGCCTCGGAAGGAGAGAAAATTATGAAAAGGCTGATTCCGGTTGTTTCTGTATTGCTGATTTTGGCTTTAGGAATTCCCCTGTCTGCGTCCCCCCGGCGGGAGAGTTCGACTTCCGGGGAAAATCTGTCGATCCTGGTTTACATTACCGGAATGGTGGCAGGCAGTCCCCCTTATGAACTTTTGGCCGCGGGGGCCCAGGAATTCGCCGCCCGGCATTCCGATGTAAAGATTAATGTCTACGAAGCGGGCTTTAACCAGGCGGAATGGGAAGAACAGCTTAGCTCCCTGGTGGCATCGGGGGAGTACAACCTTGTTATCGGTTCCAACCCTTCCCTTCCGGAGATCTGCGTAAACGTAGGCAAAAAATTCCCCAACATGAAATTCATCATTACCGACGCGGAATTTTCCGGTAATCCGCAGATCGCCACATACCTGTACAACCAGTATGAACAGTCCCTCTATTTGGGTTATCTTGCGGGGCTTATCACGGGCAGCGCTATACCGAATGGCAACAAGGATAAGAAGATCGGCTTCATTGCGGCCCAGGAGTATCCCCTCCTTAACAACCACATCCTTCCCGGATTCCTTGCGGGCGCCAGACTGGCGGACCCCGCCATCACCATGGACTTTAGGGTGGTGGGTAACTGGTTTGACGCCAATAAGGCGGCGGAACTGGCGGGAAGCATGATCAACGCGGGGGTGGATGTTTTTGCCGTCATCGCCGGCGGCGCCGCCCAGGGACTGATCCGGGCGGCCCAGGAAAGGGGCGCCTATGTGGTGTACCACAATACCAATGAATATGCCGCCGCTCCGGGGGTGATCCTGGGCTGCGGGCTAATGGAGCAGAAAAAACTGGTAATTGAGATTCTGGAGGATGTAACGGCGGGAAAAATACAATACGGAAAATCCCGGACCGTGGGGGCCAGGGAAGGTTATCTGGATTTTATTGCCAATGATCCGGGTTACACCAATTATGTTCCCCAGGACATTCAGCAAAAATTTAATGCCTTTATGGCGGATATAAAGGCGGGGAAAATCTCCTACACCCTGCCGTCCCTTTGATCAGCCGGTTGGGTGGTTAGCGGTTAGGTTAATAGATCTATTAATTGGCTCTTTCAAAACTGAAGTTTTGAAAGAGCAGTCTCTAAAAAGCGCGGTTTTACAGCCCGCAGGGTGAAAAACCGCAAGGGCATCAGTAAAATTGGCCGGCTGCGCCGTTGCGGGATATGTATGGAACATGCGGTAGAATTACGGGGTATTACCAAAATATTCCCCGGCGAGAATTTCAAGGCGAACAACAATGTTTCCCTTCACCTGGACAAGGGAGAGATTCTCTGCCTGGCCGGGGAGAACGGGGCGGGGAAGACCACCCTGATGAAGATCCTCTACGGCCTTCTTTCCCCGACGGCCGGGGAGGTCCTGGTGGGGGGGCGGAAACAGGATATTCGCTCGCCCCTGGACGCCAATAGGCTGGGGATTGGAATGGTCCACCAGCATTTCATGCTCTTCCCGGATTTTACCGTAGCCGAAAACGTGGTCATGGGGATCGAACCGGTGAAGGGTTCCTTCATCTATGATTTTGGCCGGGCAAAAGAACTGACGGCGGAAGTAATCAAGGCCCACCACTTTTCTATTGACCCCGGTGTTCCGGTTAAAAACCTTACGGTAGGGCAGATGCAGCAGGTAGAGATTGTTAAAATGCTTTACCGCCGGGCGGAGATTCTTATTTTAGACGAACCCACGGCGGTTCTTACGGAACAGGAAACCGCCGCTATTTTTAAGACCTTCCGGGCCCTGGCGGAATCGGGCCGCTCCCTGGTCCTTATTACCCATAAACTCAACGAGATTAAACAGATCTCCCACCGGGTAGCCGTCATGCGCCGGGGAGAACTGGCGGCGGTTTGTAATACCTCCGGTATTGACGAGTACGAAATTTCCCGGCTTATGGTGGGCCGGGGGGTAAATCTCCGGGTGGATCGGAACTTCCGGCAGGCTCCGGCAAAAGACCCGGTCCTCTCCTTCCGGGAAGTTACGGTAAAACGCCGCGGGCAGGAACGCCCCCTGCTGCATAAGGTCAGTTTCACGGTGAATGCCGGGGAGATTCTCGGCTTTGCCGGGGTGGCGGGAAACGGCCTGGGGGCGCTGGAGGCGATTCTGGGGGGATTTTTATCCCCCAGTTCGGGACAGATCCTTCACAAGGGCCGGGACATCACCGGTTTTGATTCGGTAAAACTCCGCCGGGAGGGCCTGGCTTACGTCCCCGCCGACCGCCTGGGGCTGGCTTCCGTCTCCGGCGCGTCGGTTGTTGAGAACATCATTATCAACCAGCGGAAAAAATTTTCCCGGGGAGGGTTTTTGGATAAAGGGGCCATGGAAAAATTCACCGGGGAACTCCTGGCAAAGTACAACATCACCGGGGGAACGAGGAGGCGGATGGGTTCCCTTTCCGGGGGCAATATTCAAAAGGTTGTGCTGGCCCGCGAAATTGTGCAGTACCGTGATTATATTGTTTTTTCCGAACCTACCTGGGGGCTGGATATTGCCTCAAGCCGGTATATGTACGATCAAATGGCCCTGCTTAGGAAATCCGGCGCGGCGGTGATCCTCATCTCCTCTAACCTGGATGAAATTCTCGCCAACGCGGATCGTATTTTGGTCATGTACCAGGGCTCCATTACCGCCGAGATCTTTCCTGAATCCTTCGCTTCCCCGGGAATCGGAGGGGAGGCGGCAAAGGGAGACATCAAAGAGGAAATCGGCGCTTTCATGCTCGGCTTGAAAACCCGGAACCGGGAGCCGCAATATACCGGACCGCATAGCGGAAAGGGCGGCCCGGAGAAACCGGGGACAGAACAATGAACAGTAAAACCCAGGGGAAAAATCGTGGAAGTCATGGATAAAGAAAAATCTGAATCCGGCAGCTCGCTGATAAAGTCCGGCAGATCATTAATAAACCTGAAAAACCGCCTGGCCGCCCCGGGGGGAATGTTCCTTATCCTCGTCATCTCCTTCGGGGTCCTCATCATCCTGGCCTTTCTCCTGAGCAAGACCCCGGGTCGGACCTTAAACTACTTCTTCCTTGGCCCCCTGCGGAATCTCTACTACTTCGGCAATATGCTCAACAGCGCCATTCCCCTGATCTTCGGCGGCCTGGGAATCTGCGTTGCCATGCAGGCCAACTGCTTTAACCTGGGAGGGGAAGGGCAGATATACATAGGCGCCTTCGTTACCACGATCAGCGCCCTGGCCCTGGCGCCCCTGGGCCTTTCCGGCGCGGTTTTAGCCCTGGCGGCGGGGGCGGCGGTTTCCGGTCTGGCGGCGGGAATCTCCGGCTTTCTCAAAATCCGCTGGAATACCAGCGAACTTATCACCAGCTTTCTCCTCTCCAACGCCCTGGTACTCATCATCAGTTTTTTTATCACCGGCCCCTTTTTGGATCCCGCCACCAACCTCCAGTCCACCCGCAAGATCCCGGATAGTTTTCGTCTGCCCTTGATCCTTCCGCCCTCCAATTTAAGCGCCGCCCTGTTCCTCGCCGTTACGGCAGTAATACTGGTCTACCTTTTCCTCTACAAAAGCAGAATAGGTTACGAGTTAAGGATGAGCGGCCTCAACAAAGTTTTTGCGCAATACGGGGGAATACATACATCCGGGAAAATTTTGCTGGCCATGTTTTTAAGCGGCCTGCTCTACGGTTTGGGGGGAGGAATGGCGATCTACGGCACCTACTATTCCACCATGAAAGAATTTTCTTCGGGGATGGGCTGGAACGGCCTGGCCGTAGCCCTCATTGCCCGGAACAAACCCCAGGCGGTGATCCCCGCGGCTGTCTTCTTTGCCTGGATCGGTTCCGGCGCGAGAATCGCCATGCAGTTTTCCGATATTACCTTTGAGATCGCCTCCATCGTTCAATCGGTGGTTTTCTTCCTCGTAACCAGTACGGTTCTCCTGGATATTTTCAAAAAGCAAAGGGCCGCCGGATGAATACCCTCCGTCCAATTCTCCACAGCGCCGTCACCATCATGACCCCCCTGCTCTTCGCCGCCATGGGAGGACTCTTTACCGAACTGGGGGGAATGTTAAACATCGCCCTGGAAGGACTCCTCCTGGTAGGGGCCTTTGGGGCGGTAGTATTTGCCCATGTTACGGGGAATCTCTTTCTGGGGATAATTCTGGGAACCCTTCTGTCGGTGATCCTCTCCGCGCTTATGGGGGGAATCACCCTCAAACTCAGGGCCAATGTGTTTATTACCGGGCTGGCGGTCAACCTGTTTGCCGCGGGATTAACCGTAGTGCTATCGTTCCGGTTCTTCGGCACCCGGGGGGTAGTGGCATTTAACAATCTGCCCCGGCTTAACATTGTTACCCTTCCGGTGATCCACCGCATCCCCTTTCTGGGGGATCTCCTTTCGGGACATACCTGGTATGTGTACTCAAGCTGGCTTCTGCTTTTGATCTGCTGGTTTGTCATATACCGAACCCCCTTCGGTTTCCGGCTCAGGGCCTGTGAAAAGCAAAGCGAAGCCCTCATCTCCCTGGGCCTCAAACCGGACCACTACCGTTTCGCCGCCTTTCTTTTGTCGGGCCTTACCTGCGGCATAGGAGGCTCCTACCTTACCCTCAACCTCCGGGCCTTTGTTCCCAACATCTCTTCCGGTAAAGGCTGGATCGCCCTGGTGGTAATTTTCCTGGGCAGCCGGCGGCCCCGGGGACTCTTGGCGGCGGCCCTGCTTTTCGGCCTGGCCGACGCCTTCTCCAATTTTGCCCAGGGCGCCTTAAACGTTCCCGCCGACTTTATCCTGGCCATCCCCTACCTGTTTACCCTTTTAGTGATGATCGCCATTTCGATCTACTCAAAAAAAACCGGCGGGACCCTGCG
>JAIRNB010000075.1 GCA_031258265.1 Treponema sp.
CGTCCTTCCCGGATGCCGGCGGCTTTAGGGTATTACTATCGGTAAAATTCCTCCGTACAGGCACGGGGGCGCATGGCCTGCGTCAATTTCGGAGGAATATCATGTCTATATCCGGCAAACGGATAAAAAAATTCTTTTCGTTTTACAGGCCCTACCTGGGCTTATTTATCGCGGATATTACCTGCGCGTTTATCGTCATGGTAATTTCACTGCTGCTTCCCCTGTGCGTGAGGCATATCACAAAGAATATCCTTTTGATTGGTCCCCAGGGCCGGACCGCGGGGGAACTGATCGTCCCCACCGTCCTTGTCATGGCGGCGCTGATCGTTGTACAGAGCGCCGCTGCTTTGTTTTACGACAGCTGGGGCCACCGGATGGGGGCCATGATGGAACGGGATATGCGGAATGAACTCTTTTCCCATTACCAAAGGCTGCCCTTCCGTTTTTTTGACCGGGAAAACACCGGGTCCCTTATGTCCCGCCTTACCAGCGATCTTTTGAACCTCGCGGAACTGTACCACCACGGCCCGGAAAATATCATGCTCTATTTCTTTAGTTTTACCGGCGCTTTTATTATCCTGCTGCGGATCAACAGCGGCCTTACCCTGGCGGCCTTTTCGTTTCTGCCCCTTATGCTGGCCTATTCCCTGTTCTTCCAAAAACCCCTGCGTTCCGCCTACCGGCGGAGCCGGGAACAAATGGGGGAACTCAGCGCCCGGCTTGGGGACAGCCTGGCGGGAATCCGGGTGGTTAAATCCTTCGCCAACGAGGAAATCGAGGAGAGAAAATTCCGCGCCGTCAACGAGGACTTCTACCGGGCCAGGGCGGATATTTACCGGAAGGAGGCCTATTACTTTACCGGCCTGGAATATTTCTTTACCCAGTTTATCATGGTGGCGGTGGCGGCCTCCGGCGCTTTTTGGCTGTCCGGGGCGGGACTGGACGCCGCGGATTTTATAACTTTTCTGCTTTACATGGGCTATCTTACCGCCCCCATCCCCAAACTTGTCCATACCATTCAACAGTACGAAGACGGAATCACCGGCTTTAACCGTTTTATGGATATTCTGGAACAGGAGGGGGAAACCGATAAGGGGCAAACGGAATTACAAAACATAAGGGGGTGCCTTGAACTGGTGGACCTGGGCTTTAAGTACGCCGGGGACAGGGAAAAGGTCTTTGAAGGAATCTCCCTTACGATGAATCCCGGCCAGTCCGTCGCCCTTATTGGTTCATCGGGGATCGGCAAAACAACCCTCTGCTCCCTCATCCCCCGGTTCTACGAACCCAGCTCCGGCCATATCCTGCTGGATGGGATCAATATCAAAGACATACCGCTTAAAACACTGCGCCGCAGTATCGGTGTGGTCCAGCAGGAGGTGTATCTTTTTTCCGGCTCCGTGATCGACAATATCCGCTACGGAAAACCGGAGGCGGGGGAAGATGAGGTTATCGCGGCGGCAAGAAAGGCCCATGCCCACGATTTTATTCTCCGGCTGCCAAAGGCTTACTACACCAACATCGGCCCCCGGGGAATTAACCTTTCCGGCGGCCAGCGGCAGCGCCTCAGCATCGCCAGAGTCTTCCTAAAAAACCCGCCCGTCATCATCTTTGACGAGGCCACCAGCGCCCTGGACAACGAAAGTGAAGAGCTGGTCCACCAGGCCCTCCGGGAACTGGTAAAAAACCGGACCGCCCTGATCATCGCCCACCGGTTTTCCACGGTAAAAAACGCCGGCCGTATTCTGGCCCTTACCGGAGGGGGCCTGGAAGAAAAACAATTCCCCGAAGGCCCGGAAGAACCGGGGCAGGTATGACCGGAAGGCCGGGAAGCCATAATCTTCCCCGTGGTTTTTTCCTGCGGTTTTTCCCCGGACCTAAAGCCTGGCCCCCCGCTGAAGCAGAGTAAAGTCCGCCAGCACCAGGGCTGTCATCGCCTCCACCACGGGAACAACCCGCCCCGCTATACAGGCGTCATGACGGCCCCGAATTTCCAGGTCCTTCTTTTGTCCCCAGCGGTCTACCGTTTGCTGGGGGCGGGAAATCGATGGCGCCGGCTTAAAGGCTACGGTAAAGTACAGGGGCATGCCGGTGGAAATACCCCCCAGCATCCCCCCCGCGTTGTTGCTTTTCCAGACCAGGGACGGAACCACCGGGGCTAAAGGGGGGGAGCCCCCCCCCTCGGCCCGGCCCTCCCGGCGCCCGGCAGGTCCCGGCCTACCCCCCCCCGCGGGGGCGGCAAGGGCATCCGAAAGGGGCCCCCGCGACGCCCCCGGTTCATCGTTCTGCAGGGAACCCCGGCTGGCGGCGGCGGCAAACCCGGCGCCAAATTCGATCCCCCTGGCGGCCCCCAGGGAGAGCATGGCCTGGGCAAGCCTGGCATCCAGCTTGTCAAAGACCGGTTCCCCCAGGCCCGGAGGCAGCCCCCAGGCGGCGCAGGAAACCTCGCAGCCCGCGCTGTCCCCTTCCCGCCGTAGCGTTTCTATTAGCGCCAGGGCTTCCTCCGCCTCTTTTTTACCGGGCATCCGCAGGGGATTCCCTTCGATTTCATCCCAGTCAAATTTATTCCAGTCAAAATCCCCTTCCATAACGCTTTTCATATCCGGGGCGCGGATCCCCGCGGCAGCGGAGGTCCAGGCCCGGATACCGGTGCCCTGGACCGCGAGGAACCGTTTTGCCACCGCCCCGGCGGCCACCCGGCCCAGGGTTTCCCTGGCGGAGCTGCGGCCCCCTCCCCGGTGATCCCTGCGGCCGTATTTGGCCTCCCAGGTCCAATCCGCGTGGCCGGGCCGGTAACAATCCCTCAGTCCGTCGTAGTCCGAGGAACGCTGACCGGAATTTCGTACCAGAATAGCGATAGGGGTCCCCAGGGTCTTTCCCTCAAAGACCCCGGAGAGAATCTCCGGCTCATCGGCTTCACCGCGGGTACTGGAAGGCCCCCCGCCGCCGGGCCGCCGCCGCCGTAATTCCACGGCGATGTCGGCGGCATCCAGGGGAAGCCCCGCCGGACAGCCGTCGATAAGGCAGCCCAGGGCCGGCCCGTGGGATTCGCCGAAGGTACTTACCCGGAAAAGCCGGCCAAAACTATTGCCGCTCATCCTTTTAGGGCTTCCACTTCCGCCAGGCTTGGAGGTTCCGCCCCCCGCCGGCTGCAAACCAGGGAGGCGGCCTTATTGGCGAAGAACAGAGCCTCCCGCAGTTCCCCCTCCGATAGGGCGGCGACGGCAGAACGGGACATCTTGCCCTTTATTTCCAACCAGGCCAGGAAGGCCCCGTGGAAGGTATCCCCCGCGCCGATGGTGTCCAGCACCGGGAGATCCACCACCGGGGCGGAAGCCCGCAGTATTTCCCCAGTATCCCCCTTGCGCAGCAGGGCCAGCGCCCCATCGCTCCCCAGGGTACTCACCACCAGGGTAGGCCCCAGGGAAAGGACCCGCCCCAGGGATCTTTCCAAGCCCAGGCCGGGGTAGATAAAATCAAAATCCGCCCCGGAAATTTTCGCGATAGTCACCGCGGAAAGCCATTTTTCAAAACGCCGGACATAGGCTTCCCGGTCCTTGATCATAAAGGGCCTGATATTAGGATCAAAGGAGATCACCGGGGCCGCCCCGCCCCGCCGGCCCTGGGAGAGGATCAGGGATTCGATGGTGGAGGCCGCGGGTTCCATGGTCATGGCGATAGACCCAAAAAGGATACAGCGGGTACCGGGGGGCAGTTCCCCCCCAGGCAGCTTGGCCTCCAGGTCTTCGGCGCAGAAAGATCGGTCAGCGGTCCCTTCGGTGTAAAACACGTACTGGGGTTCCTTCCCCTGTTCCAGTTGCACGAAGGACAAGGTGGAATTCTGATCCGTCCGGACCATAAGATCATCCCCCACCCCGTTTTCCGCCAACCGCCGCATAAGGATTTCCCCAAAAAAATCCCGGGAAAAACGGCCCAGAAATTTTACCGGCGCCCCCAGCCTGCCGATAGCCACCGCGGTGTTACAGGGACTTCCCCCGGGGAGGGGCAAAAAGGCCGCTCCCCCGCCGGGAAGCTCCTGGCGAACCATGTCGATCAGGGCCTCACCTAAACAGATGATCATGGAATCCTCCTAAAATAAAAGACGGCGCCGCTTATAAAAGGGTGACTGACACTCAACCGAAAAACTCTGGAGACTTGAGTATTCCCTGGGGCCAGAAACGGTACTCGTAGGTCCAGGCGGGGCCCACGGTACGCCAGGAGTCGGGGCCCCACCAGAAGCCATCGTCCCGCACATGGCAGTGGAGTTGGCCGAAGCTGTTGATCCGGTTCCCAAAGTACAGGATCTCTATAGTCCGCCCGCCGCCGGCTTTCCCCAGGGGAAGCCGGTAAGGGGCGTAGACGATCCGCCCCAGGTCCTTCCCCCCTTCCCTTATTTTAAGAAGCTGCCCCCGGTAACTTGTCACGGCAATCTCCCCGGCGCCGGCCGGCGCTTCCAGGTAGTAGCTAATATTGCCGCCGTAGAAGGGCAGGGCCTGGCCGCAGATGTCCCCAAAGGCCAGGGAACGGACCGGGGCGCACAGGGTACAGCGGATACCCTGGACCCTTACCCCAAAATCTCCCAATAAATAGGCCGCCTCCACATCGATCTTTTTACCGTAGGGGATCGCCAGTTCCAGCACATTGGCCCCGGTCCGTATGGGGGGCAGCTTTACCCTGCCGATACACTTATCCACGTACCAGCCCTCCACAGGGCCGGCCTTTTCCCCGTTAAGGCTTACTTCTGTGATGGCGGCGTTTTCCAGGGCAAGCTCCGTCCCGGTCAGGGTAAGTTCGCTTTCAAAGGTGTAACGGAGGCGCAGGGTGTGGGGCCGGGACTCATCCGGTTCCACCCAGGGCTGGGCCACCTCTTTTTTCCGCTGGGCCCAGCCCAGTTCCCCCCGCAGACGGTCGTCCAGCCTGAGGATCTCCTCCAGGGGGCGGTAGGATGATTCCCCGTCCAGGGCATATTCCGCCATGTCCAGGAGCAGGACATTAGGTTCATGGAGTTTTACCGGCACGGGGCCGGGGAAAAAGAACTCCAGGGGGGCATCGAAACCCGCCGCGGATAAAGGCCCTGCCTGGGGCGCCGCGCTTCCCGTATTTTTCGCGGCCCCCACAGCCCCGGCTGCCCCGGCCTCCAGGGGCCGGAGCCGGAGGAGAAGGCTGTCGTGATCGTAGAGGGCGCGGCCCAGCAGGGTGTCCCCCTCCCCATAGCGGGCCTCCAGCGGACAGAACTCCCCGGTAAGGGTATCGCAGAGGGAAACTTCCCAGCGGCCCCTGATTCTGATGTGGAGCTCCAGTTTCCGGGGAATATCGGGGTTTTCGCTCTTATCCGCGTGGGCGATAAAAAGCCAGCGCCGGTCCCCCTCCTCCCGCATCTGGTAGATAAGGCCGGAAGTCTCCGCGCCGGAACCGTCCCGCAGGCCCAGGTCCCGGACTCCCTCCAGGGCGGCCAGGAGGGGCAGCCGCTCAAAACCGGTATTTTGGCAGCGCCGGGCCAGGGCCTCCGCCCTGGCGCTGGGCAGGGCGTCCACATAGCGGGGGGCAGGCCCCAGGAAGATGATCCGGCCGCCGGCTTCGGCAAAAGCCTCCAGCCGCTCCAGGGTAGTCCCCCGAATTGTCTCCAGGCCGGGGACGATGATCAGCTCATAGCCCATCTCCCCCACCCGGAAGCGGGGCGTTTCCCGCCCTTCAGCGGCATTTTGGCCCCGGTACAGGTCCGGCAGCGTAGATTCGCAGATATAGTCAAAGTCGATGCAGCCCCGGAGCAGCCAGCCGCAGAGATCTTGAAAATTCCTGTCCATCTGCTCCCGGACCCCCTGGCTGCTCTCCCTGGGCCCCCAGTGAAGCCAGTAGCTTTCGATAGGATGCAACACCCCCACCCGGACCAGGGCCCGGCCCCTGGTCATAACCAGGGCCGTCCGGGCAAAGTGATCCTCCACATAGGGGTACTCCTGGAACCAGGGGGCCTGGTAATTGAAGCTGCCGGGGTAATCCCGTTTCGCCTCGCCGTTCATGGAAACCCAGGAGAGGTGGGGAACCCGGACGGTAACCCCCAGGGCCGCCTGCCAGTCCCCCTGGAGCTTGTGGCCCCGGAAGTCAAAATCCCAGTTGGTAACGCCGTAAAGTTCGGATAAGACCCCCGGCCGCCCGTACTGCCGGGCCGCGGAGGCCGCCTGCTTGGCGGTGGTGAACTCCCGCTGGTCGCAGAGCATGTCGATGCCCGGAAGCTGGAAGCCCCGGTAGGACCGCATGGCCTCCCCAATGGCTGCCGTCTGGCTTTCCAGAGTTGGCTCCTCCATCATGTGGCCGGTCAACATCAGATTATGGGCCTCGCACCAGCGGCCGCACTGATCGGCGAAGGCCCCGGAAAAACGCTCGATCACATGGTCATGGTAGTGATAGCGGGCGGCAGAGACCCCGCCGCCGGGGAGGTCCCAGATCAGCTCCGGGATACGCTCCACCAGACTTTCCCCGTATGCCCGCCGGTAAGTCTCCTCCAGGTCCTCCGCCCAGGGCAGGGTCAGGTCCCGGTCCTCCCCGGCAAAACGCAGAGTCCCCTTCCGGGAGAACTGGGGTTCGTCGGTAAAGATCGCGGGGATAAGGCCGCCGAATTCCGGGGCAAATTCCTTCCCGTAACGCTCATAGGTAACCCTGATAAACTCCCCAATAGCCTCCCGGTCCAGGGTGTTCACATAGGTCTGATTGTTGTACCAGGGACTCGGCAGCGGAGTTTCCACGTAGGCGTAGAGCTTAATCCCCCCGGCGGCGGCCCCCTCCGCAATAGCCCGCCCGCCTTCAAGCTCGCCCCTGCCGTTCAGGGCCACGTCAAAACAGGCCGCCAAACGCCCGTTTTCTGAACGTTCAGGGGCATACCAGCCGGGCCGCCCTTCCCCCCTCCGGGAACCATAGGGATGCCGGGTCAGGAGCAGGTGGCGGCTTCGGAACCGTTCCTCCCTCGTGACCAGCCCCCCCGCCGCGCCGGAAGGCCAGCGGTCCTCGTCGTAAAGCCAGGCCAGCATCCCCTCCTGCCGGGCCTTGTCCATACAGGCGCGGACCACCGCCATATACTCATCGCCCAGATATTCGGTAGCCAGCCCGGTCCGCACGTGCATGTGGAAACCGCCATAGCCCATCTTCTTCAACTGCTCAATCTGCCAGACCAGCTCATCAGCGGAAAGCCTGTTGTTCCAGGCCCAAAAGGGAGCCGCCCGGTATTCGCTGGGGGGATTCCTAAAATCCTCCCCGTTAAACTCCTGTTCCCGTTTTGGATACAGCATAGATCCTCCTTACCGTGATTCTGAATCCGGGCGCATCCCCGCTTCGCGGGGACCGGGCTATCGCTGCAATCTTTTGGCTTCGCCAAAAGTATTTCCGCTCTATCCCTTGCGCTGCTAAAAAATGGCGTCCCTGCCATTTTTTAGCTTTACGTTTTTGCTTTGCAAAAACGTAGAAATTCCTTACAGCCGGCATCCTGCCGGCCAGTGCGCGCGCTTCGCTGTGTGATACGATTTTCCGCCAAGATGCAAAGCCGCATTTTCATTGTTGTCGAGGCACTAAATATTCTCCGGATTATAGCAGTAATCCTTTATATGCTTGTAAGACACGGTCCGGTATTTGATCCGCATGTCCCGGCGCTCCATCGTTTTTTCCTCCCCAATCCACTCCCCGGAAATAATCTTGTCCGTCACCAGCAGGGTATCGGCAAGGAATTCCAGATCGTGCTGGATGGGAGCCTGGTGACGGTGGCCGGTATGAATTTTAAGGTCCTTCATACCTTTCACAATTTCCCAGAGCCGTCCCAGATGTCCGCGGAATTCCCGTAAGGGCAGGGCGCCGGGAATCTGCATCCAGAATACCCCCGCGCCAATGGCGTCCCCGGTGTACAGGTGCTGTCTTTCCCTCTCCAGGAAAACCATGGAACCGGGGGTATGACCGGGACAGGATATGGCCTCCAGACAGTAGCCCCCCAGATCAAATTTCTGCCCTTCCTTTAAGGGGCTGAACCACTTGGCCTCCCGTCCCCACTTTGTTATCAGGGGCAGGTCCTTTTCGTCCATCCAGATCTTACAGCCCTCCGCGTAAAAGTCCCCGGTGGAGACCCCCGCGTGATCCAAATGACCGTGACTGATAAGTACGTCAATAGGCAGGGAACTAAGTTCCCGGACCTTCCGGTAAAGGGAAGTTTCCTCCTGCAGGGTATCTATCACCAGCGCCCGCTTTGCGCCGTTGATTAAATATGCATCCATCTGGGGGCCGGTAAGTTCCACCGCCTCATTAAAAGTCCAAATATTATCTTCCAGCCTTTTCGTTACAAGGGTTCCATCCATGGTTTGTTCCTAAGCCTTGTAACGGCGGGGATCAATATTGATCGCGGTCTTTCCCCGGGGCAGTTTAGCAATGGGTCCGGCAATACGATCCCCCTCCAGGACTTCAGCAAAATAACCGGTCTTTACCTTGCTATCCGCCTTCACCGGAGGCAGTTCTTCTTTTAGGTCAACGATCATTTCCAGCTTGGCGCTGTCGATTTCCACATCCAGATCGGCCAGGCAGCCGGTAAGATCAAAACCGCAAAATTCACGCCAGGCGGGGAGGTCCAGACACATGGTAGGGGCCGGCTGGAGAACCCGCAAATATCCCCCAAAGAGCGGCATCTTGGCATAGGCGTTACCTTCCGCCTCGTTATGGGGATTGGGAAATTTAATCGCCGCCTCGCCACATTCGTAGAACAGATTGTTAAAGAATTTACACTCCCTGGCGGTGCCCCCCCGGCCCATAAGCCTAAAGGCCACGGTTTTGGCAAAGTAACCGGAATTATTACACTTACCGATAAGGTTATTAACGATCCTCAAGCGGTCGGTTCCCTCTCCGTAGATACCGTAACCGTTCACCACGTCAAGCTGCTGATCCTTGTACCAGCCCGAAGAACCGGGTTCCACGGGAACGGCATTACGATCGTAACGGCCCTCCACATTCCAGATAATGTTGTTATCGATCATTGTTTCCCGGTCCCGGGTGGCTTCCATAAAAATATGCTCCCGGGAATCGATGCCGTCGATAAGAACATTGCCGGTAAGCCGGCAGTTGTAGTTATGAACATCCATCCAGATAGAATCACAGCCTATGGTGCGGCGAATCACGTTCCGCCTGAACAGGGCGTCGATGGCGTTATGTACCTTGATACCCCCCGCTTCCCAGGAAAGTTCCATCCGCTGCCAGCCGGTCCCCTCTATCAGATTATCCTCGATAAGGAGGCCCGTAGTATTCATCGCGGCAATACCGCAGACCCCCACATCCCGAATCACATTCCCCCGCAGGATATTATAACCCAGGACCTGCCCTTCTATCCGCCCGTGGTGCCAACATTCATTCCCGCAATCAATACCCACGGCATTGGCCCAGTCGATAGTACAGCCTTCGATAATCCAGTGATGACCCCGGTAAGCGGAAATTGAACCCCTCTGGGGTACCGGCGCGCCCATGGCCGCATGACAGCAGATAAGCCCCTTCAGGTGAATGTAAGAAAGAAAGGGTATCTCCGGGGCAAAGCACTGTTCCCGGCTGCTCAGCTCGATCCGGTGGTTTCCCGGATCATCATCCCCTTTAAGCCGGAAATGGACTTTCATGCCGTTGGCTTCGACCCAGTAAGTACCCTCCTCTTTTCCCATGAAGTAAAAGAGGGGAACCTGTTTAAGGGGCTTCCCGTCTACGAAAACCATCCCCCGGCGGTTAAGATAAGTCGTCATGTCGGTCTTCGCGTACTCGATAAAAAGCCGGTCATGGATGATATTAACCCCCAAAAAGGGGTTATAACCCTTAAAATCCTCAGGATTAAGGGCTATTTCCCATATTTTCGCATGGGCATTGGTAGGCTTCTCGTTAAACCGGGTAAGGGACCAGCCTTCACTGGGTTTAAATTCCTTTACTTCCACCGATGCCTTAATAAATACCTTTTCCCCCGGGGCGGCTTCATAACAGATCATGGACTTTTCATCGTTCCCGCCCCTCAGGGGACGGACCGTTTCCCGGTATTCTCCGCCTTTGATAATAACTTTAGTACCGGGTTTTGCCGCCTTTGCGGCGGCGTTGATAGTTTTCAGGGGGCTGTCCTTGCCCCCCGCATTGTTGTCATTCCCCCCGGTTCCGTCCACATAAAGGAAA
>JAIRNB010000346.1 GCA_031258265.1 Treponema sp.
GGCTGTATATGCTTGGCCGGCAGGGATGCCGGCTGTGATAGACGCATACGTTTTTGCTTCGCAAAAACGTAAAGCTAAAAAATGGCATGGATGCCATTTTTTAGCAGCGCAAGGGATAGAGCGGAAATACCGGAAGCCCGCCAGGGGCGGGCTGAGGAATTGCAGCGATAGCCCGGTCCCCGGCGCGAAGCGCCGGGGATGCGCCCAAATTTCTAATCCTAATACCCGTATCTTTACTAGCGGGCGCTAAAACCGCGGCGCCGGGGAGGGTCCGGTGTCCAGGGAGGAGAGGATGGGGTTCAGGTATTTTTCGATGTATTCGGTTTTGACCCGCAGGAGTTCATCCCGGGGAATCTCCGTGAGGACGGTCCAGCCTAGGTCCAGGGTGCGGCCGATGTCCCGGTTTTCATATTCGCTTTGGGAAAGGAAGACCTGCTCGAAACGTTCCCCGAATTTAAGGTACTGCTTGTCAGCTTCGGAGAGTTCCTCCTCGCCGATGATGGAGGCGAGGTTCCGCACCTGCTTGACCCGGGAATAGGCAGCAAAAAGCTGGCTGGATACGTCTTTGTGGTCTTCCCTGGTCATGCCGCGTCCGATGCCGTCTTTCATGAGGCGGGAAAGGCTGGGGAGGCCGGCCACCGGCGGGTAGACGCCGCGCTGGAAGAGTTCCCGGTCCAGGACGATCTGCCCTTCGGTGATGTAGCCGGAGAGGTCCGGGATGGGGTGGCTGATGTCGTCGTTGGGCATGGTGAGGATCGGTATCTGGGTGATGGACCCGCCGGACCCGTTGATCTTCCCCGCCCGTTCATAGAGGCTTGCCAGGTCCGAGTAAAGGTAGCCGGGATACCCTTTGCGGCTGGGCACCTCCCCCCTGATCGATGAAACTTCCCGCAGGGCTTCGCAGTAATTGGTCATGTCCGTCATCACCACCAGGACGTGCATGTTTTTTTCGTAGGCCAAATATTCGGCGGCGGTAAGGGCGCAGCGGGGGGCCACAAGCCGCTCCAGGCTGGGGGCGTCCGCCAGGGACAGGAATACTACCACATTGGCAAGGACCCCGGTATGCTCGAAGTCGTCCAGGAAAAAGCGGGCCACATCGTACTTGACCCCCATGGCGCAGAATACGATGACAAAGGGTTCCGCCCCCAAAGTTCCGCTCCCCGCGTCAATGATCGCGGCCTGGCGGACGATCTGGGCGGCCAGCCGGTTATGGGGCAGGCCGTTGCCGGAAAATATGGGGAGCTTCTGCCCCCGGATCAGGGTGTTCATGCCGTCGATGGCGGAAATACCGGTCTGGATAAAGTCCCGGGGGTAAGTCCGGGCATAGGGGTTGATGGGGAGGCCGTTCACATCCAGGGTGGTGGAGGAAAAGATGTCCCCGTAGCCGTCAATGGGCTCCCCCAGGCCGTTGAAAATCCTGCCCAGGAGGCCGGGACCTACCCGCAGTTCCATGGGTTTCCCCAGGAATTCCACCCGGGAGTCATCGGCGGAAAGCCCGGTATTGCTGCCGAAGATTTGGATAGCGGTCCAATCCTCGCTCATATCCACCACCCGGCCCAGCCGGCGGCCCTCATCCCGGTCGTATACCGCTACCACTTCATTAAAGCCCACATCCCGGCTTCGCTGGGTTATGACCACGGGGCCTTCAATCCGGGTAAGGCCCCGGTATTCAACGCCTCTCATTACTAAAAACCCTCCCTAAGGCTCAGCCCGTCGATGTCCCGGTAACTCCGCTCCAGCTCCTCCAGGGCCCCCCGCATCTCCCGCTCAAAATCTTCCATTCCGGAAAGCTCGTCGTTTTTCACCAGGCTTTTCAGGCGGGAAAGATTCTCCCGGATGGGAAGGCTTGTGATCTTGGTAAGGGGGGCCCCCAGCTTAATACAGCCCAGGGCCCGGCGGTGAAAATCCATGATAAGTTCCAAAAGCCGGATCTGTTTGGCGGGGACGCAGTACATATCAACCTCATCGTAGGAGTTCTGCTGCAGGAAGCCGTTTTTTAGTATCTCCGCGGTGATAAGGACCAGCCGCTGATCATCGGGCAGGGCATCGGGACCGATGAGCCGCACGATCTCCGCCAGCCGCTGTTCCCGTTTAAGGAGGTCCAGGGCTTCCTGCCGGACCTGGGCCCATAGGGGGCCTACCTTTTCCCACCAGGGTTTCAGCTCCTCGGCATACTCCGAATAGCTGTCGATCCAGCTTATGGCCGGATAATGCCGGGCGTTAGCCAGGTCCCGGTCCAGGGCCCAGAAACAGCGGATGAAACGTTTGGTATGCTGGGTTACCGGTTCGGAAAAGTCCCCGCCGGGGGGGGATACGGCGCCGATGATCGAGACCGAGCCTTCCAGCCCCGAAAGGGTCTTAACCCGGCCCGCCCGCTCGTAAAATTCCGCCAGCCGGGTGGGCAGATACGCGGGGAAGCCCTCCTCCGCGGGCATCTCCTCCATGCGGCCGGAAAGTTCCCGCAGGGCCTCCGCCCAGCGGCTGGTAGAATCCGCCATAATTGCCACATGGTAGCCCATATCCCGGTAAAACTCCGCCAGGGTAACGCCGGTGTAGATCGAAACTTCCCGGGCGGCCACCGGCATGTTGGAGGTATTGGCGATGAGGATCGTCCGCTCCAGGAGGGATCGTCCGCTGCGGGGATCGGTAAGGCGGGGGAATTCGGTAAGGACGTCGGTCATCTCGTTGCCCCGCTCCCCGCAGCCGATGTAGATGATCACCTGGGCATCGCACCATTTGGCGATGGCGTGCTGGGTCATGGTTTTGCCCGTACCAAAACCCCCGGGAATAGCGGCGGCGCCCCCCTTGGACAGGGGGAAAAACACGTCGATGACCCGCTCTCCGGTAATCAGGGGCTGATCCGGGGAAAGCCGGTCCAGGGAAGGCCGGGGCATCCGCACGGGCCACCACTGGGCCATGGGAATTTCCCCCCCCAGGCTGGTTTTGGCGATAACAGCGTTGACGGGGTAATCACCCTCCCCGCTGAGGGTGCTAAGGCCGCCGCCCCGGACTCCGGGGGGGGCCATGATCTTGCAGGTAATACTTTCAGATTCCTTGACCGTCCCCAGCGGCAGGCCGGGAACCACTTCCACCGTTTCTCCCTTCCGCAGTTTTTCTACCAAAGAGCTTTCCGGGACAAAATGCCAGGACTTTTGGCCGTCCAGGGGGTCCCCCCGGGCGCCGGCTTCCATGAAGGGGCCGCTCTGCTTGAAAAGGGCCTCCAGGGGCCGCTGAATACCGTCGTAGATCGTACCGATAAGGCCGGGCCCCAAAAGAGCCGAAAGGGGCCGGCCCGTGGAATTAACCGGGGCCCCTATCCGAAGCCCCGTTTCGTCCTCGTATACCTGGATCACCGCCTCGTCCCGTTCAAGGCGGACAATTTCCCCGGTGATCCGTTTTTCCCCCACCTCCACCACGTCAAAGAGCCCGGCGCCTCCCAGACCCTCCGCCCGGATAATGGGGCCGGAAATCCGCTTTACCCTGCCCTCTACCATCCCGGCCTCCCGGCAAGGATCGGCTGGTCCGCCCCGATGAGGGCGGCGGTCAACTCCGCCCGGTAATCCGCCAGCAGGGAAAAGACCAGCATGTTGATAGAGGCGGTTATCCGCAGCCCCGGACTGTCCAGCACCAGTTCCGGGTATTTGCCGGAAAGAACCCCGGAAGCCCGGATAGCCGCCCCCGCGCCGGAGGAAGAAGCCGAAGCGGCGCCCTCCACACTAAAATTGTAATCCACCGTTTCCCAGCTTCCCTTGGGAAGAACCCTGGCCAGCAGGGCCTCCCCCTCCTCCGTTTCGATTTTGTAAAACATGGCCTTAACACCCCGCTGGGGTGTTCCGAATTCAGGACAATCCTCCAGCCGGAGCCGCAGTTCATCTTCCAAAAACCGGAGGATTCTCTCCCGCTTCTGGGCCCCGTACCAGGCGTCCAGGGCCTGGGCCACCAGGGCCTCTATTTTTTCCGACTCCGCCCTTCGCTTATCCAGGGGAAGCCGGGCCATTATCTCCTCAGAACTCTTTTTCCGGCGATCCTCAAAACGGGTTTTAAGGTCCTCCACCGCCTGGGCGGTTTTTTTCTCCCAGGCCAGGGTATTGGTCTTAACCGTATCATCCGCCGTTTTGATGATACGGAAAGCCTTGCGCCGGGCGTCTTCCAAAATTTCCCGGTCCAGTATATCGGTTGATTGTATCTCTTCCATTCACTCACCCACTCACCTGTTACACGCACGTTAAACATGGATGCCGATTGCCTCGCGGATAGAATCCACCAGGGTCTTGCGTCCGGGGAGGCGTCCCAAAATACCGGGAATCTCCACTATCAGGGGATAACGGTCGGAGAGCTGCCACTCGATTAAAAGCTCCCCCAGCCAGTCCGCGGCCTCCTCGGTAAGGATAAGCACCCGGCAGCCCTCCCCCGCCCCGCCGGGGAGTACCAGGCCGGCGGTTTCATCCCAGCCCCTGGTGATACGGAGAAAGGCCGCCTTTGTCTCGGCGGCATCCGCCACGGCGGTCCCCTGGATACCGACAAAGCGGAAGGCGGTAACCAGTTCCGGGTCGCCGATAAAGTAGTAATCCATAAAAACTTAAAAAAAACTCAAAAGAATATTATCAATAGGCCTACCAGGAAACCCCAAAGACAGATCCCCTCCGCCAATCCAACATAGGGAATGGCCTTTCCGGCAAGTTCCGGATTCTCACTCATGGCCCCCATGGCCGCCGATCCGATTTGGCCCACCGCAATACCGCCGGCGATACAGGAAATCCCCACCGCCAGGGCGGCGGCAAAATACTTCCAAACCGGTACGGAGGGAGTTCCCCCCGCGGCCTCGACTGTTTCGGCAGCCTCCTCGGCAAAAACCGGCAAGACCGCGGCAAACAAGATCAGCATTAGTAACACCACGACACGTTTCATATACCACTCCTCCAACATGCGGCGGTACTGCCGCTAAAGTTCAATTTTTAAGCGTTTGTTATTCAAAAACTAAAGTTTTTGAATAACGAGCTTGTTCCAAAACCCGGTTGGTTTCGGAACAAGCTCTTGGAAAAACCGGTCAAAGCCCGGTTTTTCCGCCAAATTCAAAGAAGCTGTTCCAAAAGCTGAAGTTTTGGAACAGCCTCAAATTGTTAAAATTGACAAAATCCCGCATAGGCAGGGGCCTATCCTTCCACCGGAACAAGCCTCTGTGGTACTCTACCGGTAATTCTTCTAAAATTAGGGTAGCGAGGTAGTACATGGTTATTTTGACGTTGAATTGCGGCTCTTCGTCGGCCAAGTATCAGGTTTACGACTGGGAAGCCAGGGATATTTTGGCGGTGGGGATTGTGGAAAAGGTGACCCTGGGGGGCTCCTTTATTACCCACAAGGTAAAGGGCAGGGAGGAGGTTACATTTAACAAGGACTGTCCTACCCATACGGACGCGGTGGACCTTATTATCAGGACTTTGACGGGTAAGGAATGTGGGGTTATCGACGATATGGGGATGATCGGGGCGGTGGGCCACCGGGTACTCCACGGCGGGGATAAGTTTACCAAGAGCGTTATTGTGGATGATGCGGCGATGGCGGCCTTTAACGAGGTGAAGGACCTGGGGCCCCTGCACAATCCGGCGAATATTATGGGGATTGAAGCGGCGAAGAAGGTGCTGCCCGCCGTTCCCCACTGCGCTATCATGGATACGGCCTGGCACCAGACGATGCCGCCGGAGGCTTTTCTCTACGCGGTGCCCTACGAGTGGTACGAGAAATACGGGGTGCGGCGCTACGGTTTCCACGGGACAAGCTTCCTCTACACCGCCAAGCGGGCGGCGGTACTGCTGGGGAAGGACCCCTTTAAGACGAATCTGATTATCTGCCACCTGGGGAACGGTTCTTCGATTAACGCGGTAAAGAACGGCTGTTCCTTTGATACCTCCATGGGGATTACCCCGCTGGAGGGCCTGGTGATGGGAACCCGCTCCGGGGACGCCGATATGGCGATGCCCTTCTACGTGATGCGGAAGACCGGCATGGGGCCGGCGGAGATGGAAAGCGCGCTGAACAAGAAAAGCGGGCTCCTGGGGATTACCGGCAAGTACGCGGACCGCCGGGACATTCAAAAGGCCAAGCTGGAGGGCGACAAGCGGGCCCTTCTGGCCCAAAATATAGAGGCCCACCGGGTTAAAAAGTATATCGGCGCGTACCAGGCGGTGCTGGGCCGGGTGGATGCCCTGGTCTTTACCGCGGGGGTGGGGGAATTTGCCTGGTTCATGCGGGAGAAGATCCTTGACGGCCTGGAGGGGATTGGCGTGGCCTTTGATCCCCGGAAGAACGAAATGTCCCATACCCGGAATACGGAGACGATTATCAGTAAGGGGGAGTCCCGAATCCCCATTTACATTATCCCCACCGATGAGGAACTGGTGATGACCGAGGATGCCTACGCCCTGATGTCGGGGAGCTACCGGGTTCACACCGAATTTACCTATTCGTTCCAAGCCAAGGACTATGTAAACAAGGGCCGGGCGGCGGGGCTTAACGAGGAGCTTGCCAAACACCCGGAACTGGAGGAGATTATAGCGATCCCCAGAGGGGCGTAGGGGGCGTAAAATCCAGGGGTTTTGATGGAGACCCGTTCCCGCGGGATTTCCCGGGAACAGGATCTTTCGGGGCTTGGCGGCCGGGTTGACCAAATGGACCGGCCGGTAAGGGTTTGACCGGTTTTACAGCTTCAAAACAGGGTGGGCAGCGTTGGATTTGTCAAATGTGGATTTGCCGGAATCGGGGAAAAAACGGGAACTACTCTGCATCGGCAACGCGATTGTCGATTTTTTTGCCTCCGCGGATTTGGAGTTTGCCAGGCGTCATGGTATCCTAAAGCCGGTCCAGCACCTTGAATATGCTTCCCTGGCGGCGGCCATTGGGGAACTGGGGGAGGGGCTTTCCGTCTGTTCCGGCGGGGGGGCCGCCAATGTGGCGAAGATCGCCGCCCTTTTGGGGATGAAGGCGGCCTTTACCGGGGCGGTGGGGCCCGATGAATGGGGCCGTTTCTTTGAAAGGGAACTGAGGGACGCGGGGGTACAGCCGGTACTCTTTTCCCGGCAGACCCCCACAGGCCGCTGCCTAAGTTTGCGCTTGGATAAGGATACCGTCCGGGTGGCCGCCGCCCCCTCGGCCTCCCTGGAATTGGGCAGGGAAGATGTGGGGGAAGAGGATATTCGCAGCGCGGGGGTGGTGGTTATTGACGGCTTCCTGATGGGCCGCCGGGAGCTGGTCCGCCATATTCTGGACTCGGCGAACCGCAGCGGCACCGCCGTCGCCCTGGACATAGGGTCCCCCGGGATTGCCCGGGAACGGGCCCATGAAATTCTTACCTACAGCCGAATCTACCCCTTGATCCTCTTTATGAACGAGGCGGAGGCCGCGGCCTTTTTCTTCACCCTAAACGAGGGAAACGGCGGGGGAGAAACCGGAGAAAACGAGGAATTCGACGAGGAAATGACCGATTTCTTCCTGGGCCTGACGGCAAACGAGCTTTTCCCCGTCGTGGCGGTTAA
>JAIRNB010000358.1 GCA_031258265.1 Treponema sp.
CACATTGTCCAATTCACAGCCTTCGGCTGTATGTGCTGGCCAGCATGGATGCTGGCTGTAATAAATTGCTACGTTTTTGCAAAGCAAAAACGTAAAGCCCAAAAATGGCATGGATGCCAGCTTTTGTTCCAGCCCAAACCTGCGGTTTGGGCCGCGCGCGCCCTGGCCAAGCTAAAGCTTGGCCGCATTTGCTCAATATCTGGGGAATCACTGGCGCTATGCGGTTCCATATTTGTTAATATACAGCCTTCGGCTGCCTTCTTCGCGCAAGGGATAGAAGCGGAAATACCGGAGACTTTACCGCAGGTAAAGTCGAGGAATTGGAGCGGATAGCCCGGTCCCCGCCGTAGGCGGGGATGCGCCCAAATTTCTAAACGGAATTCACAAAAATATTCCCCGCCACGGCCCTAAAACTCTGTCTCCAGGAATTCGTCTACCCGGCTGCCGGCGGCCAGGGTTTCTTCCAGCATGGCCAGGGCCTCCGAAGCGGGGCGGAATTTGGGGTTCAGTTCCAGGGCTTCCTCCCAGCGGCGGCGGGCGGCGGGATAATCGCCGCGGGTATAGGCTTCCAGGCCCTCGGTGTAGAGGGCTTCCAGCCGGCCGGTTTCCCGTTTTCCCAGGCCGGCGCGGATTCCCAGGCCCAGGCGGTTCAGGGGCTGCTCCGGGCTGAGGAGTTCCCTGCTGTAATCCAGGTCCACGTTCAGGCTGCGGAAGACGGCGTTTTTGCTTGCCTGTTGCTGCCGGGGCTCTTCCCCGAACAAGCGCAGGGTACTGCCCAGGGCCAGGCGGAGGGAGCCTGTCTTTAGCTGGAGGCCCCCCCGCAGGGAGGGGAAAGCGCCGCGGGCGAATTCAAGTCCTGTGGAGAAGTAGGGTTTCCCCGACTGTTTGATGTCCCGCATGTTGAAGGGCAGGAAAAGATCGAGGGAGAAGAGGAGGGAGGCCAGGGGTTTATAGGCCAGGCCCAGGACGGCATGGCTGGGGAGGGCTTCATCCCCGGAGGGGGGGCCCAGGTTTCTTAGCGCCAGGCCCAGGGAGGAATTCCATTCCGGGGACTCGTAGAACTTGAGCAGGTTAAAACTGCTCAGGGCCCCCAGATCGGCCATTATCACGGAGCTGAAATGCTCATCGTAGTCATCGCCGGGAACAATGCGGAAAGCCCCTTTCAGGTTGGCTCCCACGGAAATGCCGGAGAAGCGGGGGCCTAAAGAAAAATTGTAGGCCCCGTTCAGGATGCCGGCGGCTTCGGAATAGTAACGGGTGGATAATCTGACATTGGAATAATTGTATTCGACTACGGGGGTGGAAAGCCATTTTCCCCCGGCGGCCAGTCCCAGGTTTCCAATCCTGCCGGTAAAAACCAGGCCCTCCACCATGGTGCCCGCCATGTTTTCGGCAAACCAGTTGCTGTGAAAAAAGGCCAGCTCCGGATGGCGGAGCCGGGCGGAACCGGCGGGGTTGGATTCCAGAAACGAAGCGTCATCGGCCACCGCGGTAAAGGCGGAGGCCAGTCCCGCCGCCCGGCCCCCCATGGGAATGTTAAGCAGGGGGAAGGCCCCCCGGTCTCTGTTTGTATTGGCTCCGTAAATTTCATTAAAATACCCGGCAATACCGGTGTCGATCCCCCGGTAAATATCCAGCCCCCCGGCGGGGGGGCGGAAAAACAGGAAAACCACGGGAACGAAAACCAAATATTTTTTCACGAGTACATTATACAGCTCCAGGCTTTTTTTCACCATCCTGTGGTGTAATTCCGTTATTTCGTCTATATTCAGAGAAGGTGCGCTGTTCAATGAACCCGGGTCCGCTGCGGTTTTTTTGTTTCCGGTCCTTTCCAGCGGGGATGATAATTTATCTGTTTCTCCTGATTCCCGTTCCCCTTCTCCACGCCCGGGGGGAAACGGATGATCCCCTGGGCCGTATAGACGCCCTTATTAACGCGAAACACTTCGACGAGGCGATGGCCGCCCTTGCCCTTTATATGCGGCAGAATCCCGGGGACCTCGACCGGGCGGGGAAACGGCTGGGGCGTATCGCGGAAATCCAGGGCCGCTACAATGCCCTGGTCAACCAGCTCCTGGACGCTGCTGCCGGGGACCCCGGCAATACGGAACTAATCTCTAGCCTTGCCGGGGAGCTTGAAAGCCTGGAAGCCCCCAGGGATCTGCGAAGCGCTGAACTCCTTGCCCGGATTCGCGCCCTGGCTGAATCCTCCGTCCACCGGAAACGTCTGGGGGAGATTCTTGGCGGGGGCCGGGATTTAAGCCGGGCGGGGGATTACCCTGGGGCCCTGCGGCTGTACCAGGGGGGGCTGGAGTTTTTCCAGGAAGAATTTTCCGCCCCCCCCTATGGGGACGGGGATACGCCGGAGAATCCGGCCGCCGCCCGGATTCTCCGGCTTTCCGCCCTGGCCGGTACACTGGAATCTTCCCTGGCCGTCCTGGACGCTCTGGCAAAGGAACTGGAAGACGGCGCCGATGTCGCCCCGGAGGACCTGCGGCGGATTTACGGCCGGATTGGGCCGGAACTGGATACCCTGGAATGGATCAGGGGGGAAATTACCGGCGCCGGCGCTTTCTTTGAGGGGCGGCTCCGCCTTCCGGGGGAACCGGAAAAAGCCGCCGGGGCCGCCGGGACCTCGCAGCAGGGCGTTCCGCCGCGGAGGGCCGGCACAGGGGAGAATTTCCCCTTCTTTGCCTTCCGCCTCATCTATGGCCGGGAGGGGGAACCCCGCCGGGCAGAAGATTCCCGGCGGGAGGGGGATTTTCTCCGGGCAGAAGATTCTCTCCAGGTAGAAGATTCCCGGCGGGGCGGCATGATCCGCGTCATCGAGGACTGCCTGGCGGAGCGGAGGGGCTCTCTGGAAGCCCTGCTGGCCTCCGGCGCGGAGGAAGCCTACGGGCGGGCCCTGGAAAAGGCCCGGGGGCGCTATTACCGGGGAGCTATAAAAGATTACGGGGAGGCCGCTCTCCGCAGCGCCCTGCTTCGGGATTTCCTGGAGACTCAAGGGGCCGCTTTGTCTGCCGCCCCGCCCCCGGCTTTGTCTGCCGCCCTGTCTTCCACCGGGGAGAAACCCGGCGGAGGCGATCACCCGGATTTTCTCAGCCTGCTCTGCCGGGATTTTGTCATATCCTGTTCTGTCAAGGCGGAAACCCTGGAACTCCGCCTGGATCAGAGGGCGGCGGAATACGGGGGAGTTTCAGGAACCGGGGAAACTGAAGAATTCAAAGCCGCCTTAAAGGAGCTGTCCTCCGAAGCGGAAGCCCTGGAGGGGGAACTGCGGGAGGCTGAAGAATCCTTCCTCCGCCGCCTGGGGGAAGAAGCTTCTCCCGCCGGGGGAGGGCCTTCTTCCTCCGGTTCCGGGGCGGATAAGATCACCCGCTATACCGCCGGAGCTTTGGAACTCCTGGAGAATTTTAAGTCCCGCCGCATGGCCCTGGAACTTGACGGTTCCCTTCGCCGCTATGCCGTCTTTAATAACACCCTGGGGGAGCGGCTGGAACGCCGGAAGGCCCGCCTGAATCTGGCAGAACGGCTCATGGGGGGCCTTAAAGGAGAAGAGGCCGCTGTCGTTTTACCGGAGGCCGCCGCTGTTTTACCGGAGGCCGCTGTCGTTTTACCGGAGGCTGCCGCGGATTCCCCGGTTTTCCCCGGTTCCCCGGAGGGGGATGTCTACCACTATTCAAGGGAAGCCCTGGCCGTCTTCACGGAGTTGAATGGGGAGTTGGCGGAGGATCTTGCCTATGCGGAGGATTTTTTTACCCGTTACGGGGAAGATCAACAGAAAATTCAGGTTTCCGCTGAACTGGGGGCCCTTAGCTCCTCTATAGGGAGCATACTGGAAGAGCTTAACGGGATTCTGCGCCGGGGAACCGAAGGGGCCGCCCTGGCGGAGGAGATGATCGGGCAGGCGGAAACTTTCCGCGATCAGGGGGATCGTTACTACCAGGAAGCCGGGGAGAAACTCCGGCGGGGCGATTTTGCCGGGGCCCGGAATTCCATCCAGGGCGCGGCGGAACGGTACAGCCGGGCCCTGGCCCTCCAGGAATTCCCCTCCCTGCGGGAGGAATGGGATACCCGGATGCTTGCCTTGGGACAGGAGATCGGCCAAAGGGAAAATGAAGCCGTGGTTAAGGATACCCGGGATGCCATTAACCAGGTACGGACCGAATATTTGGCGGGGAATTTTCAACAGGCGGAGAATCTCCTGCTCAGGGGGCAGAACCAATGGATGCGGACCAACGGGGATGAAAACCCCGAGATACGTTACTGGCTTTCCATGGTCAGGGACGCCATTTCCCTCCGTTCAGGCAAGGAAATCCCCGTCACCGCCCCCCTTTTCGCCGAAATGGGCCAGTATTTAAGCGACGCCCGCGGGGATTACGAGGAGGGGGCCGCCCTTATCCGGGCCGGCCGCCGGGATGAGGGGCTGGCCCGCTTCACCAACGCCCGGGAGCATATCCGGAAGGTTAAGTTTGTCTTCCCGGAAAACCAGGAGGCGGGGATGCTGGAACTCATGATGGACCAGATGGCCGACCCGGAGCTTTTTACGGCCTCGTTTCAGCGCCGTTTTAACGAAGCCCTGGGGGGGATCAAAAGACATTCCACCGAGGCTTTCGGGGAACTCCAGAACCTGGTGAAGATCAACCCTTCCTATCCGGGAATCGCCGCCGCCCTAAGCCAGGCGGAGATCGACATGGGCTACCGCCCCGCTCCGCCGGACCCCGAAAAACTCCGGCGTTCCGCCGGCCTTACGGAGGCGGCCCGCTCCATTGTGGATGCCAATGACCGGCAGCATTTCGAGGCGGCCCTGCGGCAGCTTAACGAGGCCCTGAGCCTGGATCCCAACAATACCCAGGCCATGGGCCTTAAAGACCTGGTCCAGACCCGGATGGGGGCGGGGAACGCGGTCCTCTCCAGCGCCGACGAGGGGGAGTACCAGCGGGCGGTAAGGGAACTGCAGCGGGGGAATACCCTCATTTCCATGGCTATCGTGGAACAGCTTCTCCGGAATCCCCGGAACCGGGGTTCCACCCGGGTCCGGGAACTCCAGCGAAGGATACAGTCGTTTTTATGAGCGGCAAAGGGAGGCTTTTTTCCTGGCCGGCGATTCCCCTGTATTTTTTCGCCGCCCTCCTTTTGTTTCCCGCCCGCGGCGGCGCCCAGGAGAACCTCTACTGGGAAACTTCCGGGGTTTTCTCAGGGATCCCCGGTAAATTCCCCGTCTCCGCCTCCAATGGGGACTTCTCCGTTGTCGCCTGGCAGGAATCTTCCCCCATTCCCGGAGGAGGGGAGATCCGCGTCTCCCTGGCCGCCGGGAGCCGGGACTGGCGGATCTACCGTTCCGTGGCGGGGCCCTACCGCTACACCGGGACGGAACCGGCGATCCTCAGCATCGCCCTGGACAGGGCCGGCAGGATCATCATTGTGGCGGCGGCTTCCCCCGGAAAATGTGAAATCCTTGTCTCCGAAGACCGGGGGCAGAGTTTTTCCCGCCGGCTTATCGACGGGGCCGGCAGTTCCGTGGCCCCCCGGATCGCGATCCGTTCCGGCGGGGCCTACCTCATTTTCATTACCGGGGGAACAGAACAATCCCTGTCCATCTACTATGCCCTCTCCGATGACGCGCTTAACTGGGGGCCCTTCAGCCGTTTTGTGGAGAATCCCGCCCTGCCCCTCAGCTTCCTTCCCGCCCATGCGGCCCTGGGCTCTTCGGAATTTGTGGTCTTCCAGTCCCTCACGGCGGAAAAGGATTCCCCCCCCAGTTTTCAGCTTTTCATCAAAAGATCGGACGACGGGGGCCGGACCTGGGGGCCCTCCCGGCTTCTCACGGATTTTCAGGAACAGGGCAGGGACGCCCCCCTCTACGACAACCAGCGGCCCTTCCTAATTCCCCTCGGCGACCGGCTTTTCCTGGCCTGGGAACGGCGTTACCAAAACGGTTCCCCCCAGGTATACGGCCTGGAACTCGGACCGGGCGGGAACCCCGCCGGTCTCCCCCAGCGGATCAACCGGGAGGAAGCCTACTGTAACGATCCTGTGGCTTTTCTCCACCGGGGGGAACCCATGGTTAGCTGGTTCGATAACCGCGATGGGGGCAACCGGGCCTACCTGGGCCGGTATAACGGGGTCTTCTGGCTTAACCAGGACCTTTCCGGCCCCGCTGAGGATCTGGCCTTTGTCCGGCCTGCGGCGGCGGAGGAGCTTTCGTTTTTCTACCAGTCAAATTCCCGGCAGGGAAGCCATATCCGGCATATCATCCCCGACCGTTCCGTCCCCATCCCGGCGATCCGGGCCCTTAATTTCCGCCCCGGCTTTAGCTCCCAGGGGGACAGAGTCCGCCTAAGCTGGACGGAAGTCCGGGACCCCGCGGGGATAGCCGGCTATTCCTGGCTTTGGAGCAGGGAAGCCGGGGAAGAACCGGAACGGAAGCTCCAGGGGCAAAATTCCTCGGCACAGACCCTGGAATTCCAGGCGGAAGACGAGGGAAGCTGGTATTTCAGCCTCATGGCCCAGGATAGGGCGGGGAACTGGTCCGGCATTGACCGGGTGGAGTATATCCGGGA
>JAIRNB010000371.1 GCA_031258265.1 Treponema sp.
GGGATAGAGCCCTATATAAGGGGAGGGTAAATATGGCAAAGGCCAACGAGACCGAAAAAACCAGGGGAGATCCCCTGGCCTCCACGGAGGAGAAAAAGAAGGCCCTGGAGGCCGCCCGGCTTCAGATCGAAAAACAATTCGGGGCCGGTTCAATTATTCAACTGGGAAACGCCTCCGGCGCCGCGGGAATCGAAGTGGTCCCTTCGGGGGCCATCCTTCTGGATGAAGCCCTGGGAATCGGAGGTTATCCCCGGGGCAGGATTATCGAGATATACGGCCCTGAATCATCGGGGAAGACCACTCTGGCCCTCCACGCCATTGCGGAAGCCCAGAAATTGGGCGGCATCGCCGCTTTTGTGGATGCCGAGCATGCCCTGGACCCGGTATACGCGAAAAACCTGGGGGTCAACATCGACGAACTCTGGGTTTCCCAGCCGGATTCCGGGGAACAGGCCCTGGAAATTACCGAAAATCTGGTCCGTTCCGGGGCGGTGGATGTGATTGTCGTAGATTCGGTGGCGGCCTTAACTCCCCAGGCGGAGATCGACGGGGACATGGGGGATGCCCAGATGGGGCTCCAGGCCCGGCTTATGAGCCAGGCCATGCGGAAACTTACCGCCATTATTGGCAAATCCAGGACTATCCTGATCTTCATCAACCAGATCCGTATGAAAATAGGGATCATGTTTGGAAACCCGGAAACCACCACCGGAGGCAACGCCCTGAAATTCTACTCCTCCCTGCGCCTGGAGGTCCGCAAGACCGAGACCATCGAGGGGGGAAAGGATACGGACGCCGTGGGAAACCGGGTCCGCGTTAAGGTTGTAAAGAACAAGGTGGCCCCCCCCTTCAGGAAGGCGGAACTGGAGGTAATCTTCGGCAAGGGGGTCTCCGCCACCGCCAGTCTCCTGGACGCGGCGGTTAAGTACGCCATCATCGACAAGAAAGGGGCCTGGTACTCCTACGGGGAGGAGAAGGTGGGGCAGGGCAGGGACAGCGCCCGGGAATATCTGGAACAGAACCCCGGTTTTGCCCAGGAACTCGAAGTAAAGATACGAAAACTCATGTTCCCCGGCCGGGAATTCCCTGCGGGAAAGACAGCCCCCGGCCAGCCCCCGGTCTCTTTTTCCCCGGCCCCCGCCGCGCTGGAGGCCGCCCCGGCCCCTGTTTTTCCCGCCCGTTCCGGGGAAATTCCCATTCCCGAAGAAGCCCCCGGCGAAGAAGCGCCGGCCCTGGGCCCGGCCCCCGTTTTCCCCGGTATTCCGGCTAAGGTTTCCGCCGAAGCCCCCGAGACTGAAGCCCCCAGGGTAGAGGCCCCCAGGGTGGAAAAGCCGCCGGCGAGCCCGGCCATCCGCTCCCCGGCTCCGGCGGCAAATCCCCCGGAAGTTCCGCCCCGCCGGGGGCCGGGCAGACCACCCGCCGGCCGGACGGCGGCCCCCGTCTCCCGCCCGGCTTCCCCCCGGCCCCCCGCTCCAGGGGAAGCCCCCCACAGGGGACCCGGCAGGCCCCGGAAAGCCGCCCCCGGTGACGGAGAGGACGCGCTGTTTTAGGCTGGATTAGCTCCTCTGGTAATTACCGGGGGCTCACATGATATAGGTCTTTATCGGGGGGAAGCCGTTGAAGCCCACAGAGGCATAGCTGGCGGTGTAGGCCCCGGTGCTGAGAAAGTAGAGGCGGTCCCCGATTTTCAAGTCCACCGGAAGGCGGTATTTGTAGTCCTCGTAGAGGATGTCCATGCTGTCGCAGGTGGGGCCTGCCAGAATAACCTCCGCCTCTTTGCAGCCCGGCGCGTCTTTACTGGAAACAATGGGGTATTTAATTGATTCGTCCATGGTTTCCATGAGGCCGTTGAACTTCCCCGTGTCCATATAAACCCAGCGGTTCAGGGCGGTGTTGTTTTTTCTGGAGATCAGAACCACCTCGGAGATCAGGATTCCCGAATTTCCCACCAGGGAACGGCCCGGTTCCAAAATGATCTTGGGAAGGTCTTCCCCAAAGTCGTCTACCAGGTAGCGTTTTATTTCCGCCGCGTATTCGGAAAGGTCGTTGGTGGCCTGGGTATAGGAAGCGGGGAACCCGCCCCCCATGTTGATTACGGAAAGCCTGATATTTTCATCTTCCTCCAGGGAGGAAAAGAGGAATTTTGTTTTGGCTATGGCGTCGTCCCATTGGCCGATGTCCCTTTGCTGACTCCCCACATGGAAACTCAGGCCGCAGGGGACAAGCCCCAGGTCCCGGGCCATGATCAAAAGATCGTAGGCCATGTCGGGGTGGCAGCCGAATTTGCGGGACAGGGGCCAATCGGCGGTGGACGAGGCTTCGATAAGGATTCGTACATAGACCTTGCTTCCCGGGGCCTGGGTGGCGATGTGCCTAAGGTCTTCCTTGCTGTCGGTGGCGTAAAGCCGGACTCCCTTTTCATAAAAATAGGCCACGTCCGCCGCTTTTTTGATGGTGTTTCCGTAGGAAATCCGGTCCGCTCCGATCCCCAGGGCCAGGAGCATGTCCAGTTCCGGCCTGCTGGCAATGTCAAAGTTGGAGCCCATTTCCGAAAGGAGGGAGATGATCTCCTTTTCAGGGTTCGCCTTTACCGCATAGTAAATTTGGCTGTAGGGAAACAGGCCCCGGAGCCGCTGGTAATTTAACCTGATGGTATTAAGATTGATTACGATGCAGGGAGTTTCCAGGTCCCGTGAAAAATCAAGAAAACGTTCCCACTCTTTGCCGGAGATAAAATCATCCCTGTTTATCATCCCAACGCCCCCTTTATGAGATTCACGGAAGCCTATGCGAAGGCGCTTCCACAGCCTTTTTTCAGGATGCTAACATATTCATCTTTTGTACAAAAGAGGGCCGATAATCTAGTATGCGTTTATCAATGCGGATAAGTTTGCTGATCCTTTTCTCCATTGCTTCCCTGGGGGCCCAGGAGGGGGAACTGCCCCGGCAATTCCGGGGTATCCGCCTGGGGATGTCCCTGGAGGAACTCACGGCGGCCCTGGGGGAGGACAGCCTTTTCAATTTTCGGGGGGACCGGGATGTGTCCTTTCTTCCCGATCCCCAGCAGTACCTGGTGGAGACCACGGGCCTCTCCTTTGTCAAGCGGGCTTTTTTTCAGCTCCACGGGGGGAAACTCTTTATTATGGCTTTTTCGATGAACACCGGCATCGTTGACTATTATTCGGTTTTTAGCTCCCTCAGGGAAAAGTACGGGGAACCTAAGGATCTTAGTCCCCGGCAGTCGGTCTGGGAGGACGGCGGCCTTCGCTTGACCCTGGAACGTCCTCTTACGGTAAAATACATCGATCTGGAGATATTCAATGAGATTGCGGGGGCCTCATCGGTGGAAAAGACCAATGAACTGCTAAGACGCCAGGAATTTATCGATGCCTTTTAAGGGCGCTTTAACGGCGTCTTTCTTCCTTCTTTGCATTCTTTCCTGCGGCAAGGCGGATACCCTTGAAGAGAGGGAACTGACCGTTGAACAGGCCGGTGGGGGAAGGGTAACGCTGCGGGTGGAAATTGCCCGGAGCGCCGAAGAAAAACAGCGGGGCCTCATGTACCGGAAGGATCTTGCCGAGGGCCGGGGTATGCTTTTTATATTTGACCGGGATCAGCTCATGTCCTTCTGGATGAAAAATACCTATATTCCCCTTTCAATCGCCTATATCAGGTCCAATGGGACTATATTGGAAATATGGGACATGCGTCCCCTGGACGAAAACCCGGTTCCGTCCTCCAGGGGGGTCCGCTATGCCCTGGAAGTACCCCAGGGCTGGTTTGGCAGGGCGGGGATCAAAGCGGGGGATCGCTTGTTATTGGACGGGTTTTGATCGTACAGTCACCGTAGCGGTACATAGCACGTAAAGGAAATAGGGTTTTATTCG
>JAIRNB010000382.1 GCA_031258265.1 Treponema sp.
TTATAACCCTTTATACCCCCTCATAGGCCGTTCCGCTTCATATTGGAAATTTGTCCCCCCTGTGCCATACTTATGCCCATATTTTCCGGGAAAGCTCCGCTTCACAGATGAACGCCGGAGGCCCGGGCTTGCAAAGCCAGAGGAGCGGTGTTGTGTATAAAGCGGTGGACCCAAAGGTAAATTTCCCCAAGCTGGAAGAAGATATTCTCGCCTTTTGGGAACAGTGTCATACCTTCGAAAAATCCGTGTCACAGCGGGAAGGCGGGGAGGAGTACGTTTTCTACGACGGCCCCCCCTTTGCCACGGGGCTTCCCCATTTTGGGCATTTTGTGCCCGGCACTATCAAAGACATTATCCCCCGCTACCAGGCCATGAAGGGCAAAAAAGTTGAACGCCGCTTCGGCTGGGACTGCCACGGCCTCCCGGTGGAAAACCTTATCGAAAAGGAACTGGGTCTTAACTCCAAAACCGGCATCGAAAGCTACGGTATCGCCCGTTTCAACGAAGCCTGCCGCGCTTCGGTGCTGCGCTACGTCAGCGAATGGCGCCAGGTCGTTACCCGCATGGGCCGCTGGGTGGACTTCGACAACGACTACAAAACCATGGACGGCGCCTACATGGAGACCATCTGGTGGGTTATGAAATCCCTCTGGGAAAAGGGCCTCCTCTACGAAGGCCACTACATCCTGCCCTACTGCCCCCGCTGCGCCACGGTGCTTTCCAACCACGAACTCAACCTGGGCGGCTACCAGGATGTCTACGATCCGGCCATCACCATCCGCTTCAAAGTTAAGGAGGGGGGAAGTCTCCCCCCCCGCTCCGAAGCAACGCCGCAAGGCGGCGCCGCTTCTCCGCTTCCCCCCTCTGCGGGGGTCTCCACCCCCGCAACGCCCCCGCCGGCCGGCGGGAATGGTGAAAAGCCGGCCCTGCCCCCCAACACTTACCTCTTGGCCTGGACCACCACCCCCTGGACTCTGCCGTCCAATCTGGCCCTTACCCTGGGGCCGGATATTGACTATGTGCTGGTGGCGGACGGGGAGTCGTCCGGCGGGAAGGAAACGGATAAAGAATATTACATCCTTGCCGAAGCCCGGCTTCCCGCCTACTACAAAAACCCCGGGGACTATAAGGTCGTCTGGAAAAGGAAGGGGGCGGAGCTGGCCGGCATCGCCTACGAGCCCCTGTTCCCCTACTTCGCCTGGGCCGCCGGGCAGAACGCCTTCCGGACTTACCTGGGGGATTTTGTCTCCACCGAAGACGGAACCGGCATCGTTCATACGGCCCCCGGTTTTGGGGAAGATGACGAGCGGGTGCTGCGGGGTACGGGCGTACCCACCGTCTGCCCGGTGGACGCGGAGTGCCGCTTTACCGCCGATGTTCCCGACTACCAGGGACTCTTTGTCAAAGACGCGGATAAGGCCATCATGGAACGGCTTAAGGCCGAAGGAAAGCTTGTTAAGCGGGAACAGGTACTCCACGCATACCCCCACTGCTGGAGATGCGGGAGCCCCCTCATCTACCGGGCGGTGGGTTCCTGGTTTGTCAATGTGGAAAGGATCAAACAGGACATGCTTGACGCCAACAGCCGGGTCCACTGGGTGCCGGAGCATATCAAAGAGGGCCGCTTCGGCAAATGGCTGGAGGGGGCCCGGGACTGGGCTATCAGCCGGAACCGCTACTGGGGGAACCCCCTGCCCATCTGGAAATGCCCGGACTGCGGCAAAACCGTCTGCGTGGGGAGCCGGGCCGAGCTAAAGGAACTGTCCGGGGTATACCCGGAGGACCTGCACAAACATTTTGTGGATCAGATCACCATTCCCTGCGCCAAGGTTCCCCCGGAACAGGGAGGCGGGGCCATGGACTGCCGGGGAACCATGGTCCGGGTCCCGGAGGTACTGGATTGCTGGTTTGAATCCGGCGCCATGCCCTATGCCCAAAACCACTATCCCTTTGAGAATAAAGAATTTTTTGAAAACCATTTCCCCGCGGATTTTATTAACGAGGGACTCGATCAGACCCGCGGCTGGTTTTACACCCTGACGATCCTGGCGGCGGCGCTGTTCAAAAAGCCCGCCTTCAAAAACTGCATTGTCAGCGGCATTGTTTTGGCCGCTGACGGCAAGAAGATGAGCAAGAGTCTGCGGAACTACACGGACCCGATGGAACTTATCAACAGCTACGGCGCGGATACCCTGCGGCTTTTTCTGGTACACTCCGCCCTGGTCAAGGCCGAGGATCTCCGCTACAGCGACGAGGGGGTCCGGGATGTACTCAAGAGCATTATTATTCCCCTGTGGAACGCCTACAGCTTCTACGTTACCTACGCCAACATCGACGGGATAAATCCCGCCGCCGCGCCGGAGGACCCCTTAAATCCCCTGGACAAGTGGATTCTTTCGGAGGCGGAAAATCTGGTGGAAAAGGTAAGCGGCGCCCTGGACGCCTACGACATGAGCCGGGCGGTGGATCCGATTCTTGAATTTATCGATCTCCTGAACAACTGGTATATCCGCCGGTCCCGCCGCCGTTTCTGGAAAAGCGAAAACGACACGGATAAGGAGGAGGGCTATGCCACCCTCTACGATGTCCTTAAAACCCTGATTAAAACGGCGGCGCCGTTTATGCCCTTTACCACGGAGGCGATTTGGCAGAACCTGCGGCTCCCGGAAGAAAAAGAATCCGTCCACCTGGCGGATTTTCCGGCTTTGCGGGGGCGGCGGCGGGACCGGGAACTGGAGTACCGTATGGCATCGGTACGGCACGCCGTTTCCATGGGCCGTTCCCTCCGTTCCCAGTACGGTATCAAAGTCCGCCAGCCCCTGCGGATGGTGGAACTGGTTACCCGGAAGGCGGAGGAGAAGAAGGTTCTCCTGGAAATGGAGGAGATTATCCGGGAGGAACTGAATGTCAAAGACGTGGTTTTTGGGGACAACGAGGAGGACCTGGTAGAGTACGAGGTAAAGGCCAACTTCCGTATCCTGGGCAAGGAACTGGGCAAAGACATGAAGGCCGCGGCGGCCAAAATTGAAACCCTAAGCCACCCGGAAATTCAGAGTCTCCTGGAGGGGGCCACCCTGGCGCTGGATGTGGGGGGCCGTTCTGTGGATATTACCGCGGAAAAGCTGGATATCCGCCGGATAGAAAAGGCCGGCCTCCGGGTTCTTAACGAGGGAACCCTTACCATCGGCCTGGATACGGTGATCACCGGGGAGCTTTCCAGGGAGGGAGAGGCCCGGGATCTGGTACGGGGGGTTCAAAATCTCCGCAAGGAAATGGGTCTGGAAGTTTCGGACCGGATACGTCTCTTTCTCCACGGCCCCGGCGAGCTTAAAGCCGCCTGGGAGGAATTTAGCGCCCTGGTGGCCGGTGAAACCCTGGCCCGGGAAGTTTTCTGGGGTCCGGTGGACGGACAGAAGCCCCTGGAAGCGGGGGATGATCAATGGCTGGTAAAAATTGAAAAATTTTCATAAGGCCCGCTTCCCCTGGGGACTGGCCGCCGTATCCGTCATTTTTTTATTGGCGGCCTGCGCCAGCGTCCCTAAAACCCTGGAGGATTCCCTTGACAGGGCCCTGCCCCTGGACGGCGGGGCCATGCTGTACCTGGTGGTAGATGTTCCCCGGGCCCGGCCCTTTTTGGACTATATCGACATTGAGGGGCTTGCAAAAGAAGACGCCGCCCAAATCCTGGACAAGACCCGTCATGCCGCCGCCGCCGTATTCCCCCCGAATTCCGGCAAAAGACTCCAGGCCGCATCCTGGGGGAATTACCCCAGTTTTGGGGCGGGCCTGGCCTTTACCTCCGCCAAAGACTGGAAAAGAAAAAGGTCCCCCGCCGGGCCTTTCTGGTATTCGGCGGACCGGGACATTTCCCTGGCCTTTAACAAGGGCCAGGCTTTTGCCGCCCTTGGCCCGGCGGAAGGCGGGGCCGAAATTACCGCCGGAACCACCCCCGCCGCCGGTCCTTACGCCCAGGGGCCGGGGGTCCCCGTTCCCGAAACCTTTAGCGCCTTTAGGGAAGGGGCCTGCCTGGCCCTCTGGCTGGAAAATCCCGCTGAGCCCCTGAGCCGTTTCCTCGAAGGGCTGCGGCTTCCCATCCGGATTCCCGCGGAGGAATTCCTGGCCTCCCTGGTTCCCCTGGCCTCCCCGGAGGAGGCTTCCGCCGGGTTTCCCGAAGGGGCCGCCGGTCCCGCCGGGGCGGGGACGCCCTATGAAATCCGGCTGCAAATTCGGGCCCCCTCGGAGACCAACGCCCGTACCCTGATGACCCTCTTTTCCACCGCCCGGATTTTTCTTTCCAGGGCGGGGGACGCGGAGTACCCTGAACTCCTCTACCGTCTCTTGGCCCGGCCCCCGGAACAAGAGGGGCCCTACCTTAAGCTGCGAAGCGCCCCGCTAAACGAGAGGGACATTGCTTTACTTTTTGCCCTGTTTTCGATATATTCGGGCCGGGATTAAGGAACAACGATGCCTACCTACGAATACGAATGTAAAAGCTGCGGACATACCTTCGATGTTTTCCAGAACATGAGTGACGAGCCGCTAAAGGTCTGTCCCGAATGTGGCAAAGAGCTGCGCCGCCTTATCGGGGGCGGGACCGGCGTTATTTTTAAGGGCTCCGGTTTTTACGTTACCGATAAGAATAAGAGTTCCGGCGGGGCTTCTTCCAAGGCAAAGAAGGATGCCCCGGCATCGGATGCCTCCGGCAAAGCGGCGGATAAACCGGCCCCGGACAAACCGGCAGCCGGGGCCGCCAAGGGCGCCGAAGCCGCCCCTAAACCCAAAACAGAGACCGGTAAGGCTTAGGGGTTTGGGGCTTTACCCCAAAATCGTATCCATCTATCTCTCCCGGCTATCTCCGGGGTGGAGCGGCAATGGGCAAGAAACCCCGTTTTTTTTGCGATAACTGCGGCGCCGAAGTGGCTATGTCGGCGAAGAGCTGTCCCCAGTGTGGACGTTTCTTTGCCTCCGTCCGCTGTCCAAAATGCGGCTTCACCGGCAGGGACGATGATTTTGTCCGGGGCTGCCCGGCCTGCGGTTATTCCGCTGTCCCCCTTTCCGTTCCCCATAAGGCCGGGGGGGATTATAAAAAAAGCCTGCAATGGGGAGGGAAGGGTCCCGGAGTGAGGGCGGGGGCTGTCCCTATCTGGATTTACTTTTTTGCCGCCCTTATCCTTATCTGTGTTCTTACGCTTCTGTATAATTTGCTGCGCTGACAGCCTGCTGCCAGGGTAAAAACCACCCGCCAGGCGGTTTTTGAAAGTCCATTGCGCGAAACGCGACAAAGCGCTGTTTGTGGAGGAAACCATGCCGTATCCGATGAAAGCCATTAAAGGCTATGTTTCAAGCAAGCCGGGAATCCAGGTGGGGACCAAATGGGAAGGGAAGATCACCAGGAAAAGCGACGGGTCCTTTGAATTTGATGAGGACGGGATCAGGTTCCTGCATCAACTGGGAGTTGAATGGGTCATGGTGAACGATCCCCCCGCCTCCACCGCCGCGGAGTACAAACGCCTGCGGGAACAGATCGAGGAGCGGGGTTTTAAGATATACCGGCTGGCAAATAACCGCCTCCACAATATGCAGGAGATCACCCTTAACTTGCCGGGCCGGGACCGAAAGATCGATGAGTACCTCCAGTACATTACAAACCTGGGGGAGGCGGGGATTCGCTATTCCACCTACGCCCACATGGGCAACGGAATCTGGCGGGACGAAGTGCGCCGCCCTGTGCGGGGGGGCGCCACCGCCGGGGGACTGGATCTTAAGCTCCCCAATAAAGGCTATTGGCTGGGGACCGCCTACGAATGGCCCCTTAGTCATGGCCGCCAATACTCCGAAGATGAACTCTGGGAGAATTACGAATACTTTATCAAAAAGGTAAAGCCCGTGGCGGAGGCGGCGGATGTCTATATCGGAATCCACCCTGATGATCCCCCGGCGCTGGAAATGGCCGGTATCCCCCGGAAAATCTTTGGTACGTTTGAAGGCTACAAACGGGCTCTGGAAATCGCCGCCAGCAGCCATATCGGCGCCTGCCTCTGCGTGGGCTGCTGGCTGGAGGGTGGGACGGAACTTTGCGGAACTCCGGAAGCCTTTATCCGTTATTTTGCGCCCCGGGGACTCCTCTTTAAGCTCCATCTGCGGAACGTTACCGCCCCCATGCTCTCCCCCGGCGGTTTCAACGAGACCTTCCCCAATGCGGGCTACTACAACATCCTGAACGTCATTAAAACCCTGGATGAAGTAGGCTACGATGGGGCTGTCATGAATGACCACCTTATCGACATGGTGGGGGGCCACTATACCTGTGAGGCGGCCTTTACCTCCTACCTCCAGGGGGCGGTAGAGGCCGTGCAGAACCATTAACGGGGAACGCGGCGGCGGGACGGGAACGGTAAAAAGCACCAGGTAGAAAGCGTACAGGGCACAGATCGGCGGGTAGGCCAAAACCCCGGTTCCCAAACCGGCATCCCCACCCGCCGCTGCGCGCAGTCAGCGGCACATTAAAGGTATCAGGTTAAATTCCAGCGGTTCAATGGTTTTTTCAGGGGATCGGTGTTTATCTTTTTTGTTTGTTTATGGGCGCATTTTTGCGGGTCAGGCCCGCAAAAACCGGGCTATCCGCTTCAATTCCTCAGCTTTACCTTCGGTAAAGCCTTCGGTATTTCCGCTTCTATCCCTTGCGCGGTAAAAGCAACCGCAGGTTGTTAATTTAACCCCTGTGGAACCGCATAGCGCCAGAAAATTTCCCAGTGTTGGACTAATGCGGCCAAGCTTTAGCTTGGCTAGTGCGCACAGTGCGCGCGGTTCAACACGCTTCACAGGAAATACTATGGTTTTTCCGGCTTTAAGCCCGGACGGTCAAACTCCGGGGGGATTTTTGCGGGGACACCGCGGGAATCCACAAAGGCCCAGGTTACTTTGGCTTCCACCAGAAGTTCCTCCCCCCGCAGAATCTCCTGGGCGATAATTCCGCTCACCGCGCCCTTCTTGACAGGCCAGGACTTTATCGTAAGCTGATCATCCGGCAGGGCGGCCCGCTTATAATCAATTTCCACACGGGCCACATAAACCCCGTAACCGGCCTTAATGGCGGCGGGGTAATCGAAACCGATGTCCTTAAGAAATTCGTAACGGCCATATTCCAGATAATTCAGGTAATTGGCATTATTCACATGGCCGTAGCTGTCACATTCATAGGTGCGGACCTGTAAATGACACTGCGAAATCATAGCCCATGGTCTCCCCGGAGGCCCTCTCTGTCAAGACAGCGCTTATCCGCCAGGGACAGGGTTCTGGCGGTCTTTCGGGGAACATGGTAGCCTTGGGTTCATGTGGAAATTTTGTCCTTCCTGCGCCGCCGAGGGGATTTGCTTTGATAACCGCCATAAATATTCCTGTCCGGTCTGTGGTTTTGTTTTTTACCAGAATACCGCCGCCGCCACGGGCTGCGTAATCCGCGGCAAAAACGGCATTTTGCTTCTGGTCCGGGGGAAGGAACCCGCCAAGGGTAAACTGGATCTCCCCGGCGGCTTTGTGGACCCCGGGGAGGGAGTCCTGGAGGGCCTGGTCCGGGAATTGCGGGAGGAAATCGGCTGGACGCCACCGGATTTTCCAGTCCGGGGAATACCGGGCCCAGGGGCTTCCCGCCCGGCCTTTGATCTTTTCGCCTCTTTCCCCAATATTTATCCCTACCGGGATACCGTTTACCATACCTGCGATATGTTCTTCAGCCTTGACGCGCCGGATCTCACTGAAGGGGACCTGCGTCTTGAGGCGGGGGAGATTGGGGGGCTGCGTTTTCTGAGGCCGGAGGAGATTCGGATGGAAGAGCTGGCCTTTGATTCAACCCGGCGGGCTGTAAGGGCCTACCTGGAGATCCACTGCCCCGGCGCGGCTATTTTGTAAAGGCCGCCGCATCCCCGCCAAAAAAATTGACCAGCTCCACGATTAGCCCCGGTTCCCCAAAAGCCCCGGACTTGGAGGCGATAAAGAAGGTTCCCCCCGGGAAATCCGCCCCGGCCAGGACGACGCCGGGGCGGATTTCCCTAAGGGGATGGAGTAAACGGCAGCCCAGGGCCTCGATGATCCCCAGCAGGGTATCCCCCCCAAAGACCGCCAGGTGAAGCGGTCCGCTCCGCTCAAGGATCAGGGCCGTTAGTTTTCCCAAAAACCCCGCCACACTGGGGCCTTGCGGGGGACCGTCCCCTTCAAAGCCCAGGGAAATCCGGGTTCCCAGGATACAACAGCCGGCGGCCCGGAGCAGCTCTCCGCAGCGGGAAACGATGGAAGCCGCCTCCTCCCCCTCAAGCCAGCGGGGGCGGAAAAGCTTGTCCCCCTCCACGGCCAGGGCCGGAATACCCGCATCCTGGGCGGCCTTTACCTGGATCAGGGAAACCGGATGCCGGCTCCCGCAGATGACCAGCAGCGGACGGGAGGCCGGTATCAGGTCCTTTTCCGGGCCGGAGAACGAGGCCCTTCCCATACCGGCAAAGGGGATACGATCCGCAAGAAATTCCGCAAAACCGGCGCAGCCCGCCGTGGTCCCCAGGAGTTTCCGTTCCCCCAGGCTGCGGGCAATATCCCGCAGTCTGGCGTTACTTTCCGCGTCGTAGACCCATATTTCCGGCCCGGTCCCGCCGGGAATTTCGCCGGGGTCCCCGGTAAAGCTATTCCCGGAAACTAAACGCACCGGCAGTTCCGATTCTTCGGCGATAATATCGGGAATAAAGCTGTGACGCAGGGGGTTTAGGGCATCGGAGGCCGCCTTGTCGATGGGAACCCCGTCGATGTACTGCCGGCCCTGCCGGGTACTCCGCCCCAGATTGGGATAAGCGGGGATAAAGGGGAGGACTTTCGGATTCCTCGCCCGGATTAGGGCCTCCAGTTCCGCCCCAATGTTTCCCCGCAGGGTAGAATCGGTTTTTTTGTATACATAGGGGACGGCGGAGTACCGTTCCAGAATCCCGCCGGTAATGCGGAGGGCGGCGGCGGAAGAACAATGGCGGGTAGCGGTATTGATCACCAGGGTCCCTTCAGCGCCCGCCGGGAAAGGGGCTTCCCCCTTTCCCGGCTCCCTGCTCCCGCCGAGGCCCGGATAAACCTGGGTGGGGATTCCCTTTTTTGAAAACTGAAGGCCCGTATCCAGGGCCCCGGTTAGATCATCGGCCAGCACGAGCAGGGTATACATGGCCTTTAACATAACGCCCCGCCCCGCCGCCTGTCCACAACGGGGATTTTATTCGCGGGGCGCGCGCCCGGATTGCCGCGGCTCTGCGGTACAGGGGCTAATGCCTGCGATCCCGGAGGGGGGGCAGCGGAATAACCGCTGACGCGGTTATTTCCTTGGACCCAGCCCCGCGGGTATGGAGCGAGGGTGGGGCCGCCTGAAAAGAGCCATACACTGGGGACCGGATTCTCCGCCTTCAGAGTCTCTGTGCCCCCCCTCCTTAATTACGACAGGGAATAGCAATACTGCTGCGGAGGCTTATTTACCGCCAAGCGCCATTTGTTTTCTGAAGTTTGCCAGTCCTTCCCGTCCCAGGCTGGTGACGGGTTTTATCCATTTGCCGGAATTCATGTACCAAAGGATGATCCCCAGGCGGATAAATTCATCGAGGTAGAGCATGAAGAAAACCGCCAGGAAGGGCAGGCGGAGTACCAGGCCGGAGATGGCGGCGGCAGGAATACTGATGAAAAAAAGGCCGCAGAATTCTATTACTGTTCCAAAGACCGATTCCCCGCCGGAACGGAAGATATTGTTGTTCATGTAATTGCAGGTTCTGATGGTCCCGGTAAGGGCGTAGATATAGAGCATTCCCCGGGCGTAGAACTGCGCCTGTTCCCCCAGGCCAAAGAGACCGAGGATAGAATTCCTGAAGATAATGATAATGATCAGCAGGAACAGTGTTACTAATGGGACCAGGGCCACAAAACGTTTTGCATCCCGGTAGCCTTCCAGGTGTTCCCCCGCGCCTACCCGTTTTCCTACCATCACGGAACTGGCGTTTGCCAGGCCGCCGAAGAAGGCGAAGATAAACCCTTCCATGACCCGGAAGATCGCGAAAGCCGCTATGCCTTCTTCGATTTGGCGGCCGATGATAATATTAAGCAGGAGCTGGCCGGTGCCGTAGGAAACTTCATTACAAACCACGAAGATCGTTTTGGTGAAGAACTGCCGGACAAAAGACCGGCTCCAACGGAAATGATCCCGGACTCTGGTAACAAAAGAGCCTTTGTCCAGGAAACAGTAAATATACAGCACCAGGATATGTACCACCTGGGAAATAAGGGTTCCGATGGCGGCCCCCTCCACTCCCAGTTTGGGGAAACCAAGCATGCCAAAGATCAGCAGCCAGTTAAGAAAAGTATTGGTAACGATTGACGCAATCGAGGCGAACAGGGGTATCTTCACCTTTTCTATCGAACGAAGCAGGGAGGCAATGGCCATGGCAAGAACCTGCAGGGGATAACTCCAGCCCACGATTCTAAGGTAGGGTACGCCGGCGGCGCGGATGCTTTCCTTGTCGGTGTAGATTCCCATGATAAAATCCGGGGTAAATACGGCGGCGGCGGCGAAAATAAGACCCGCCGCCATCATGGTAACCAGGGTAAGTCCGTAGGCCCGGCAGATTCCCCCTTCGTCCTTTGCCCCCCAATACTGGGCAAAGAAAATAATGCCCCCGTTGCAAAAGCCAAAATACGCGGAAAAGAGCAGCATGGAAAAGAGGGAACAGATTCCCACCGCCGCCAACGCGGTTTCCCCCTGGGTCCCAATCATGATCGTGTCCACCATGCCAGCCGAAGTAGTAAGGAGATTTTGCAGGGCCACGGGAAAACCGATAATCAGTATCTCCTCGTAGAAACGGCGGTTCCCCCAAAAAGACTTGTCCATCCCTTTATCATTGCATACCTTGTCTTTCGGTGCTATCCTCTGCACAAAAATCTTCTAAAGGGAGAGGGGAATGGGGATCATCGGCGATTTATGCGCGGAAGTAAAACTCCCCCGGATGCTCCGGGTTAAACAATTTTTTGACAGGACGCACATTGAGCCGGAAGATATTCCCCAGGCGGTGGCGGCCCAGTTGTCCCGGCCGGAACTGGGGGACCCGCTGAAACCCGGCAAACATTACGCCATTACCTGCGGCAGCCGGGGGGTAGCTAACGCGGCGATCATCACCAAAGCTATTGCCGCCTTTGTCCGTTCCAGGGGGGGCCATCCTTTTGTGGTCCCCGCCATGGGGAGTCACGGCGGGGCCACCGCCGAAGGGCAGCGGGCCCTGCTCGCCGCTTACGGCATAAGCGCCGAATCTACCGGCTGTCCCATTGTTTCCTCCATGGAAACCGTGGTTATCGGTGAAAGCGAAGCGGGGCCCGGGGGAAAAAGCTATGCCGTGCGAATCGACCGGAACGCCGCGGAAGCGGACGGGATCATCGTGGCGGGGCGGATCAAACCCCATACCGATTTTCGCGGTCCCTACGAAAGCGGGATCATGAAGATGATGGCCATTGGCCTGGGCAAGCGGGAGGGGGCGGAGATCTGCCACCAGAACGGCTTTGGTTATATGGCGGAGATGGTCCCCCTTTTCGGCAGGACGATTATCAAGTACGCCCCGGTGGTTCTGGGTTTTGGAATTCTGGAAAACGCCTACGGCCAAACATACAGGTTCGAAGCCCTGCCCCCCGGTGAAATCGAAAAGAGGGAGCCGGCCCTTTTGGACGAGGCCCGTTCCCATCTGCCCCTTATCCCCTTTGACAGCGCCGATGTGCTGGTGGTGGACAGGATCGGCAAGGATATTTCCGGGGACGGCATGGACCCCAACATTACCGGCCCCAGCCCCTGTTCCCCCTGGATCACCGGGGGCATCAAGGCCAACCGGACCGCAATCCTGGATCTGACCGAAGAAACCCACGGCGCGGCCCTGGGCATCGGGGCCGCCCACACCATTACCCGGCGGCTTTTCAATAAGATCGACTATGACGCCACCTATGTGAACGCCATTACCAGCCGGGGCATCGACTTTGTGCGGATTCCCTGCATCCTGGAAACTGACCGGGAGGCGGTACAGCTTGCCCTGCGGACCTGCATCGGGGGCGATCCCCTCCGCCCGAGGATCGTCCGTATCGCCGACAGCCTTCACACCGAAACTTTGACGATCTCCGAAACAATGGAAGAGGAGGCCAGGGCCAGGGGGCTGGAAATCCTCGATGAACCGAAGCCCTGGCCCTTTAACAAGGACGGCAACCTATGGTAGCCCCGGATTCCGAAGCGGCGGCCGGATGTACCGCCGGTAAAAATACCGCTGCAAGTAAAAATACCGCTGCAAGTGAAAATACCGCTGCGGGTGAAAATACCGGCGGCGGGTTTGCCGCGGAACGGCCTGTTATCGGCATCAGCATTGGAGATCCCGCGGGTATCGGGCCGGAGGTTTGCCTCAAGGCCCTTTCCCTGCCGGCGATATACGAACAGTGCGTCCCCGTGGTCTATGCCGACCGGCAGGTCCTGGAAGACGCGCTGGAAGTAACGGGGAAAAATTTTACCCTTAACGCCGTTGATACCCCCGCCATGGCGCGGGGCAGACCGGGAACCATAGATTTTATCGGCGGGGGAATCATCACCGGGAAATCGCAGTATTGCTACGGACGGGCCGCCGCCCTCTGCGGGGAGGCTTCTTTTCAATATGTGGTCCGGGCCATCAAAGACGCTATGGCGGGTCTTAGCGCCGCTGTAGTTACCGGGCCTATCAACAAGGAGGCGATCCACATGGCCGGCCGCCATTACGCCGGCCATACGGAGATCTTCGCCCATTACACCAATACCGCAAACTACGGTATGCTCCTGTCCGCCTCCGGCCTTAATGTGATTCACGTTACCACCCATGTTTCCCTGCGGGAAGCCTGCGATCTTATCACCAGGGAACGGGTCCTGAACACGATACGCCTGGCGGATCTGGCCCTCCGTCTTATGGGCATGGAAAACCGCCGCATTGCCGTGGCGGGCCTTAACCCCCACGCTTCGGAGAACGGCCTGTTTGGGGACCAGGAGGAACGGGCCATCATCCCCGCCGTCAACGATGCCCGCGCCGGGGGTCTCGATGTTACCGGCCCCTTACCGCCGGACACCGTGTTTGTGAAAGCCCTGGGGGGCCAGGCGGACATAGTGGTTGCCATGTACCACGACCAGGGCCACATCCCCCTTAAACTCATGGGTTTCCGCCTGGATAGTTCCACGGGGCTTTTTAGCCAGGTAAGCGGCGTTAATATTACTATCGGCCTTCCCATTATCCGCAGCTCCGTGGACCACGGCACCGCCTATGACCGGGCCGGTAAAAACCAGGCCAACGGACAAAGCATGGCGGAGGCCATTACCATGGCCCTTACCTTTGCCCGGAACCGTGACAGGGCCGTAAAAAATTAAGAGCCCTTTACCCTAAGGGGACCCGCTGTCACGGGCTTGTTCAAAAACCCGGTTGGTTATTTCGCGGGTCTTCAAAAAAACACTGCTTTTTTGGTAAAATCCGCGTTTTTGTTATTTTTTAAGCGTTTATTATCCAAAAAATAAAATTTCTAAACAGCTTCGATATTTTCGGGGGGCCATAATTTTACAGCTTTAATGCGGAAAATTACGGAGCCGGGGAGAAATTAAATAAATTCATAACCAAATCATTGACAGCGGATAATACCCGGTACTATTTTCATAGTGGAATAGAGAAGGATTCCGGTGCGATAATATTTTTAACTGCCTTTGGTTATTCATGGAAGAGGTAATATCTTGGTGATAATGTATGATTTTATTATGCTAAAGAATTATCCGCTGTTTTTTTATACGTTACTCCAAATTATCCTGCCAGCCGTTATTTTTAAGGGGATTCGTCCCCTTAATGTATTCAAGGAAGGGCTATGAAATTAAAATACCGTTTATGCGCTATTGTTATTGCGATTGTAATTGTTGTCGTGGCAGCCATATCTGTCATTTTACTGAGCCGGGCATCCTCACTGCAAATGCAGTCCGCAAAAACAAGCCAGGAGAGACTTGCCGCTGAACAGGCCCGGATTATTCAGATGCAGTATGAAGCCTATTTACAAACCATACAAACCATGGCGGATCTTATGGCCGATTATGACAAGACCGATCCGGGCAGGCAGCGTTTTCGTTTTGATCAGCTTATGGAATCGCTTCTGCGGTCCCAAAAATGGTTTATCGACATTTTTGTAGTTTTTTTACCCAATACCATAGATTCCGGCTGGGACGATGCTTTTATAGGACAGCCCGGTAACACCGAAACCGGCCAGTGGGCCGACTGGTATATCAGGAAGTCCGGGGAAATTGAAAACCATACCTATGATGATGTGCCAACGATCATGGCCGCTATTACCGGGGAAAACGCGCGGAAAGAGATGATCCATGATCCGGTACCCCAGGTTGTAGACGGGAAAAAAACCCTGACAGTTAAACTAACCGTACCGGTTATTCACCAGAGGACCAACGAGGTGGTAGGCCGGATAGGGGCGAATATTGACATTGCCAATACCCAGCCGGTGGTAGACCATATTATTAAAGACGCCAATTTGAAAGACATCTCCGCCATGACGATTTATACCGCCAACAGTTCGGTTATTGCCAGCTATAGCGAAGAACATATCGGCAGGCCCCTCAGGGAGGCTCAAGCCAGCCTCTACGCCAAGGACATTAACCTGGCCGAGAGTGCGATACTGCGGGGAGAAAAGCGTACATTTTCAGTATACTCGCAGATTCTCAAAAATGACCTGGAACTTATCCTTTACCCATTTTCCATCGGCGGAACCAATGTCAAATGGTCTTTGATGCTGGGTACGCAAAAGCAGATAATTCTCGCGGAAGTCGCGGCCCTGACCACATTTACCATCATCAGCGGAGCGGCCTCGGCGATTATCGCGGCGGTTATTATTTTCTTTGTCTCGGGAAGCATCGCCAAGCCTATCATCAAGGTAGCCGTTACCCTCAAGGATATATCCGAGGGCGAAGGGGACCTTACCAAAACAGTTACCGTCTATTCCAATGACGAGATCGGCGATCTGGCAAAGTATTTCAATGCGACCCTGGAAAAGATCCGGGCCCTGGTAATTACGATAAAAAGTCAAAGCGTGGCGCTTTTCGATATTGGAAACGAGCTTTCCAGCAACATGACTGAAACAGCCTCCGCCGTTAACCAGATCACCGCCAATATCCAGAGCATAAAAGGCCGGGTTATAAATCAATCCGCGTCGGTAACGGAAACCAACGCCACCATGGAACAGATCACCCTTAACATCGAAAAACTCAATGCCCAGGTGGATCAGCAAAGTTCCAGCGTCGCCCAGTCATCCGCCGCCGTGGAGGAAATGCTGGCCAATATCCAGTCCGTTTCCCAAACCCTGTCCAATAACGCCAGCAACGTCAAGGGGTTGATAGAATCCTCCGAGATAGGCCGGTCGGGTCTTCACGGTGTGGCCGGGGATATTCAGGAGATTGCCCGGGAATCCGAGGGGCTTTTGGAAATCAACGCGGTGATGCAGAACATAGCCAGCCAGACGAATCTTCTGTCGATGAACGCGGCCATAGAGGCGGCCCACGCGGGGGAGGCGGGAAAGGGCTTTGCTGTCGTGGCCGATGAAATACGGAAACTGGCGGAGAACTCCGGGGAACAGTCCAAGACGATTTCCGCCGTTCTTAAGAAGATCAAGGACTCGATAGACAAGATCACCAAGTCCACGGAGAACGTGCTGAACAAGTTTGAGGCAATAGAACGGGGAGTACAGACGGTGGCGGATCAGGAGGAGCACATCCGGAACGCGATGGAAGAACAGAACGAGGGGAGCAAGCAGATACTGGAAGCCATCAGCCGCCTGAACGACGCGACCCAGACGGTGAAGGGCGGATCAAAGGAGATGCTGGAGGGGAGCCGGCAGATCATCGAGGAGAGCAAGAATCTGGAAGTAATGACGCAGGAGATAAGCAACGGGATGAACGAGATGGCAACCGGGGCGGATGAGATCAATGTGGCGGTAAACCGGGTAAATACGATCAGCGGGCAAAACAAAGATAACATCAATGTGCTGGTGCAGGAAGTATCGAA
>JAIRNB010000042.1 GCA_031258265.1 Treponema sp.
CGAGAAGGTGGTGATCGTCGCCTCCACCAGCACGTAGGTGTCCCCGGTCAGGGTGGCGTAGAACGCCGCCAATCCCGCCTCGTTCAGTTCAAAGGTCTTGGTTACCCGGTCCCCGGGACAGTCTGACAGCCGCTCGTCCCGGTAGCAACAGGTAAACCGGTTGGTGTGTAGATCAATACCGATAAACCTCATAAAACCCTCCTGAAAAAAAGATAGATTATTCGGGTGAACCGCGGTACACTGAGACCATACGTCTATACGGGGTGTTGATCGGTTAAAGACCAGCCCCTAACATGTTATGCTTTTTAATTGCTGCGTAAGCAGCTACACTACCGGCTGTTAATCGTTCCGTCGGGGTCATTGCTGTCCCAGTAGGGGGACAACCGGTAGTCGTTCTTCCGAACTCCTACGGCATACCAGATAACCGCATGTTTTTATCATAACATCGTTCCATAGTCCTCGTGCCAAACCCTGCGGGTTTGCCCCTGCGGTCTACTCCACTACCCCCCCCTTTTTTTTCTGGGCCCGGCGCGCGTACTCCGGGAATAAGATCACAGCATGCAGGAAAAATAGACGCACCTTCTTTACAATGCCGTTTGAAAAAAACTATATTTTAGGCGGTTGGCTTGCTCCAAAAACCAAGGTTTTGGAACAGCCCCGTTTATGGGACGATCTTATGTTAATCCGGGCTTGTAGAAAGGCCGGAGGGAAAGGGTTTTTATGAACTTGATTTTTTTGGGCCCCCCCGGAGCGGGAAAGGGCACTTTGGCTTCCAAGGCGGTGGAGATTCTTAAGGAGGCCCTGGGGGCCGGACATCCCCATATCAGTACCGGGGCGATCTTCCGTTCCGCCATCGCGGAGGGGACCCCCCTGGGTCTCAAGGTAAAGGCTATTTTGGATTCGGGGAAACTGGTTGACGACCAGACTACCATTGATCTTGTTAAGGAACGGCTGGCCCGGGCCGATGTCCGGGGGGGCTATATCCTGGACGGTTTTCCTCGGACTATCCCCCAGGCGGAGGCCCTGGCGGGATTTTCCCGGGTAGACCGGGCGCTGAATTTCGATATTCCCGATGCCGCCGTGCTGGAGCGGCTGGGGGGGCGGCGGGTCTGCCGTAAGTGCGGCCACAATTTCCATGCGGTCTTCGACAAACCCAAACAGGAAGGGGTCTGCGACCATTGCGGAGGCGAAGTCTATATCCGGGACGATGACCGGCCGGAGGCGGTACAAAAACGCCTTGAGGTATACCGGAGCCAGACCGCCCCCCTTATCGATTTTTACCGGGGGAAGGGCCTTTTGATCGATGTGGATGCCGGCCCCCCCGTGAACCAGGTGGTGGAAAATTTTAAGAAAGCCCTGGGAATAGGGATATAGGAAATTTCCGCCTAAATCATGAACTGGTTTGCCAGCCTCCCCGCGATAACCCAGGCGCTTCTTGCCACCCTTTTTACCTACGCCCTTACCGCCCTGGGGGCGGCAACGGTCTTTTTCTTCAAAACGATTAACCGCCGGGTCCTGGATGGAATGTTGGGTTTCGCCGCCGGGGTAATGATCGCCGCCAGCTTCTTTTCCCTCCTGGCCCCCGCCATCGAAATGGCGGAGCTTGCCCATGCCGCGGGGAAGGGCCTCCCCTCTTGGGCCGCCGCAGTCTTAGGCTTTATCCTGGGCGGGGCCTTCCTCCGCTTTTCAGATCTCCTCCTCCCCCATCACCATGTGGGGAGCAGGGAGGATGAGGGAATTAAAACATCTTGGAGCCGCTCGCTGCTCCTTGTCCTGGCTATTACCCTGCACAATATCCCGGAAGGTCTGGCCGTGGGAGTTGGTTTCGGCGCCGCCGCGGTTAATCCCGCCGCGGGATTGGCGGGGGCCCTCTCGCTGGCCTTTGGCATAGGGCTCCAAAATTTCCCCGAAGGGGCGGCGGTTTCCATTCCCCTTCGCCGGGAGGGCCTAAGCCGCCTTAAAAGCTTTTGGATCGGCCAGGCGTCGGGAATCGTGGAACCCATCGCCGGCGTCCTGGGCGCCGTTCTGGTCCTGTCCATGCAGGCCCTGCTCCCCTACGCCCTCTCCTTTGCCGCTGGAGCTATGATCTTTGTGGTGGCCGAAGAACTTATCCCCGAAGCCTACCGCCAGGGGAACGATCATATCGCCACCATGGGCCTGATTCTCGGCTTTGCCGTCATGATGGCCCTGGATGTGGCCTTGGGGTAGCGGCCGGGGAGGGGCGGCGTTTACTTTTTTTATAGTTATCAGGGCGCATTTTTGCGTGTCCGCAAAAACCGGGCTATCGCTGCAATTCCTCAGCTTTACCTACGGTAAAGCCTCCGGTATTTCCGCTCTATCCCTTGCGCAATTAAAGCAAGCGTAGCTTGTTAATTAAACCAATGTGGCTTCGCGTAGCGCCTCCGTATGACCCCAAGTTGAAAAATGCGCCCCGGTTTTAACCGGGGCAGTGCGGCCGCGGCAACTCAGAATTCGGATTAATCGCCCGTGTTTTATGATATTTTATAAAGGGGTAACTAATATCCGGCGGGGTATAGGTTTAGCCGCCGGGACTGTTTCGTTTTGGGGGGTCCTGCCGGCTATTCGGCGTTTAAATACCCAATAACCGCCGTCAACGGCAGTTCCAGGGCTTCGGCTATTTCCACAGGGGCCATGCCGTGTTTTTGCAGCCTCTTTACCACATCTTTCCGGCCTTTCTCCAGCCCCCTCTCCATGCCTTCTTCCATGCCCTCTTCCCGGCCCCTCGCTTCCCATTTCGCTGTAAATCCATAGCTCTCCAGTACCTTCTCCAACGACTTCGCCATCCCTTCTATCTCCTTCAACTTCTCACCGTTCGCCTGTAATACCATCCACAAATACGCCCCCAGCGGCGCCCCCTCCCCCACACCCCTTCCCCTCTCTATTATCCCCCGCAGCTCCTCCCC